>DATKLQ010000297.1:0-3403 GCA_035542335.1 Ignavibacteriaceae bacterium
AATTAATTCTTATTTGACTGGAAATTCAGGTTTGAAAATAATTATTCTCGGAGACTTCAATGATGAACCGGATGATGCTTCAATTAAAAATATTTTAAATGCCAATCCTTTATTATGCGGCAGCTATAATGAATTTAAAAGGCAGGATTTATATAATCTCTCATATTTTAAATTCAGGAACGGGGAAGGAACCTATAAATATAAAGATGAATGGAATATGCTCGATCAGATAATCGTTTCCGGCAGCCTTGTAAATGAATCGGGCATAGAGATTTTGTGCGGCACTTTTGAAATTTATAAGCCTTATTTTCTCCAAAGCCATTCAGGAAAATATGAGGGAACACCGTTTCCGACTTACGGCGGCTCAAGGTATCTCGGCGGCTGCAGCGATCATTACCCGGTTACGGCTCAAATTATTTTAAAGGAGGATTAAATGAATAAAGAATTGTTAATCTTCGGTTCGAACGGTGCGCTTGGGAAAGGCGTAACTTCCGTAATGATAAAAAAGAATTATGATAAGATATACCTCTTCGATTTTAATTTTGAAACAAAATATGATCGGAAAAATATCGAGCAGGTTGTGATTAAAGATCTTTCAATTGAAAATAATATTATAGATGCTTTTAAAACTATAATGCCGGGAAAAGATAAAATTTTGTTTCTTTTCAGCACTGTGGGAGGATTTGCCGGAGGCAAGTATATCTGGGAGACAGACGAAATGGAAATCGATAAAATGATAGGCATGAATTTTAAAACTAATTTCCTTATTGCAAAACATTTTTCTAAAATTGTTAAAGAATCTGCAGCCGGCTCAATCTGCTTTACTGCAGCATTTACAGGCTTAAGGGAAGAAAAGAAAAAATCTGCATACGGAGCCGCAAAGGGGAGCTTAATTCATTTGGTAAAGACTCTTGCATCCGAAGGTGAAGAAATAAATTTATCGGCAAATGCAATTGCTCCTTTTATAATCGATACTCCGGCCAACCGAGAATGGATGAAAGAGGCCGATACCGGTACATGGATGAAACCTGCAGAAATAGGAGAGCTTATTCACTTTATGTTTGACAGCTTTCATTTTATCTCGGGTAACGTGATTCAATTAACAAAAAGGTTCAAAGTAACTTTATAAATAATTATTTAATTTTGTCTAGTGTCTCTGAATTTAATGGAATTTGGATACGAGACAGATGGAAGAAGAAAATCTTAAATCATACAATCATTCCCCGCAAGCGGGGCTGGCAACCATTCAGTTATTTAGCAGCAAAACCGACAACCAAGCATGGCTGCATGCATCCATGCGATCATGCATCCATGCGATCATGCATCCATGCATACGAACTATTTTAGGATACCATAAATGTCTCTCAAAGAAAAAATTAATGAAGACTTGAAATCCGCAATGAAAAGCGGGGATAAGCTTAGACTTGAAACAATCCGTTCAATACGGGCATTAATACTTGAGTTTGAAAAGAGCGGGAGCGATAAGGAATTGTCTCCCGAGGAAGAGGTGAAGATGCTAAGCACTGCCGCTAAAAAAAGAAAAGATTCCATTGAGCAGTTCAGAAATGCCGGCAGAACGGATCTGGCCGAAAAGGAAGAGAAAGAATTGTCTATTTTGATGAACTATCTTCCCAAACAGCTTTCCGATGAGGAAATAATAAATGAGATTAAAAGAATTGCAGAAAGTACAGGCACGGCAAAAAAGGAAGATTTCCCGAAATTAATGCCCCAGGTTATGAAAGAACTAAAAGGTAAAGCAGACGGGAAGAAAGTTAAAGAGCTGGTTGAGAGGTTTTTGGGAGGATGAGTTCAGAGGTATTAAATTACTAAGTTATTAAATTACTAAGTTATTAAGTTACTGAGTTATTGAGTTCTTTATTGGGGCTCTAATTTTAACTAAGCAACTTAATAACTTAATGACCATTTTTCATCGCAAATAAACATGAGCATATTAGATATCATTATCATAGTTGTTTTGCTTATCGGATTTATTCTCGGCTACAAAGACGGATTCGTGCGCAAGCTGGTCGGGCTGATTGGATTTGGATTGGCAATTTTCCTCGCAGTCTATTTCTCCGATGATATAGGAAGGATCATTGAATCCGTTTTTGGAATTGAGATCTACCTGGCCTCCATATTTGCAGGGCTTCTGATTTTCTGGTTTGTAATATTCATTTTTGCGGTGCTTAAAAGAATAGTTCATCCCTTTGATAAAGTGAATAATGTTATAAACAGGGTTGTCGGCGGGGCAGTCGGATTAATACAGATTGCATTTTTAATGAGTGCGCTTTTTTTCTTACTAAAAACTTTCAGCATACCCGGGAAAGAGGGAGCTAAAACTTCATTGCTTTATGAGCGGGTTTATAATATCATTCCCGATACGGTAAGCTACCTCGGCAACTATACGCCGGATGCAAAAGAGAAGTTCAAAGAATATATACTGGATAAAGATAAGCCTGTCGGTCGGTTAGGTAATCAATGATTTCACAGGGCACGCTGGATAAACTTGAATTCCCCAAGATCCTTCAATACATCTCGAAATATGCGGCGACCGATCCGGGTAAGAGCTGCATCAATTCCCTCCGTCCTATGGAAGAATTGCCGAGGATAGAAGAAGAAGGGGTGCTTGTATCCCAGGCAAAAGAAATTTTAATTAAAAATAATACTTTCCCGCTGGATTTCATCCCTGATCTGAATGAGATCATTTCTAAAAGTTCTATACAGGGAGCGGTTCTCGATCCAAAATCGATATTAGAAATTTTGAAGCTTTCGGTAAACTCCAGGAATATATTTCAATTCCTGAAAAATAATTCCGAAACAGGTCGTCTTTTATTTGTAAAATGCGCAAATGACCTTTTTGTTGATAAATTATTTGAACATCATATACAGAAGATCGTTGGCGAAAACGGAGAGATTAAAGAAAATGCAAGCCCTAAGCTCCAGGAAATCAGAAAGGAAATAAATTCTAAAAAAGATGATCTCATTAAATCGGTAAACAAGATTGTAAAATCTTTGTCCGAACAGGATATTGCCAGGGAAGATTATCTCACTCTCCGCGACGGGAGAATAGTTATACCCGTTAAAGCTGAACATAAAAGGCATATCAAAGGATTTATCCATTCCGAATCGGCAACGGGCCAGACGGTTTATATTGAACCTGAAGAAACACTTGATTTGAATAATGATATTGTATCGCTTTCATTTGCCGAGAGAAGGGAAGTTGAAAGGCTTCTCCGCGAATTGACCAGGCTGATCGGAAACGAAAGCAGCCGGCTGAAAAAATCTCTTTCGGCAATTGCTTTCCTTGATTCCGTTTTTTCACGTGCTAAATATTCAATTGAAGTGATCGGAAGCTTTCCGGCAATTGATGAGGAGAAGCCCCTTTTCATTCAGGATGCCCGGC
>DATKLQ010000298.1:0-8050 GCA_035542335.1 Ignavibacteriaceae bacterium
ATCAAGGTAAAAGAAGATGGAAGCTTACCGAGAGATTTTGGTTTTGCGGCATGTTTTGAATTTTCTGATTTATTGAATGATTCCTTACAAAGTTTCCTACAAAGTAGCCAATTGCGGCACCTAGTACTGTATCGGAAAACCAATGGACATTATGATAAATTCTGGCAAAACCCACGAGGACCGCAGCAGAATACCAGCCGAACTTCCAGAAAAAATTTTTATAAACATCCGCCATAATGGTAGAATATGCAAAAGATAATGTGGTATGCCCGGAAGGGGTTGAAGAATGCTCCCATGTAAAGTTGAACGGTTCAAAATCGGTATTTCCCATATTCATGTAAGGCCTTGCTCTTCCGGCTATAAATTTTGCGGTAAGATTTATGAGGGATGCATAGAATGTTGCTTCGGATAATTGTACGGCAAGATTTCTTACATCTTTATCTTCGGCAGCTAGACCGTAAGTATAAATTCCTGCAATACTGACGGCCATTGACTCCCAGTGATAATATTTATCTATTTCAAAAAGATTATCTAGGAAAGATGATTTATTTGTCTGAGAAAAATCTTTTATTTGTTCGTCGATAAAAAAGGATCCGCCTGTTAAAACAATAGTACCTGATAAATTCAGCAGATCAGTTTTATCAAAATGTGCCGGAGCAGTAAAAATATCCCCGCCAACTTTAAAAAAATCTTTAACGTCAATTTTAATTTTTCCGCTGGTCTGAGCGAAAGAAACAAAATTAAGAAACTGGAGCAAAAAAATTAAAGAAAGAAAATAAGGCATAATTCTTTTTGAGAAATTTGATTTTGCAGTTGTTTTGAATGGGAAAGATTTATTTCATTTCAATTGCTTTTCTGACGAACCCCTCTGATTTTTTCAGCCTTTCTGCAGCTTCACCTGCACCGACCCCGGCTTTAATCATCACCAACGCCGTTTTTACATGCCCCCCTGCTTTCTTCAGATATTCGCCTGCCTGTTCATAGGTAACGCCGGTAATAATCATTACAATTTTTTTCGACCGTTCTATTAATTTTTTATTTGTCATCTGAAGATCAATCATCATATTCTCATATACCTTCCCCATCCGGATCATTGCAGCAGTTGTAAGCATGTTCAATACCATTTTCTGAGCCGTTCCGCTCTTCATCCTTGTAGATCCCATAATAACTTCAGGACCGACATAAGGGCATACTGCGACATCAATATTTTCTAAACTGAAGGATCCTCTGGGATTACATGTAAGAAATATTGTCTTTGCACCGAGTTCTTTACCTTTTTTAAGTGCACCTAAGACATATGGAGTTCTTCTGCTGGCCGCAATTCCGCATACAGAGTCACTTTCATTCACTTGAGCAGCGATAACATCCTTTGCACCGTTTTCTTCAAAATCCTCAACACCTTCCTGGGCTTTAAACATTGCTTCTTTGCCCCCGGCAATATATCCTCTAATCAGTTCGTAAGTGGTACCGAAGGTGGGAGGACACTCAGAAGCGTCAATCACCCCGAGCCTTCCACTTGTACCCGCTCCGAAATATAGAAGTCTTCCCCCATTTTTAAGAGAATTAACAATTATGTCAACCGCCGTTTCTATATATGGAAGTTCTTTCTCAACGGCATAGGCCACAGTCTTATCTTCATCATTAATAATTTTTAATATTTCCGGAACCGACATGCTGTCAATATCAGCAGATTTCGGATTTCTTTGTTCGGTAGATAAACTGCTTATTTCTTCAAAAAGATTTTTGACCAACTTATTTATTGAGCTCCAGTAATATGAGTTTCTTTCCTTTTTGGTTCCTGATATTTGTGGGACGATAGGAAAGTTCAAATATAGTTGATTTCTTTATTTGAGGTTTATATTTCAACTCAGCCTTTTTGTATTCATCCTGAAGGTCCCCTCCTTTAACGGCAGCCAAAAATGATTTGTCCTTCAAAATCGGAAGAGCATACCTAAGCAGAATAATCAAGGGAGCTGTTGCACGGCTGATTGCCAGATCAAAATACTTCGAATAATTGTTTATAAATTCCGGGCTTTCGATTCTTTCATTAACTGCGGTAACGTTGCTTAACTTAAGTTTATCAATGAACTCCTTTACCGCATCTACTTTCTTCCCTGTTGAATCTATTAAGACTCCCTTCATCTCCGGTCTCATAATTGCCAAAGGAATTCCGGGGAAACCGCCGCCCGTGCCGATATCTAAAAATGTAGAACACTTTTCGGGAATATACTTTGATATATATGAAGAAAAGAAAATATGATTTTCTATCAGAGAATTAATATCTTTTCTGGATATTAAGTTAACCTGTTCATTCTTTTCGGCAACAAGCTCAGCGAAATATGCCAAACGTTCAAGTATTGTAATATCAGGGTTGGATCCGTTTTCCCAGTAAAAGGATTGAATTTCTTTTAAATATTGTTCTTGTACATCAACCATGCATTCAGGCCCTTTGAATTAATTTTTTAAATATACCAGCAAAATCGAAATATCAGAAGGTGTAATGCCCGATATCCTTGAGGCCTGCCCGATTGATCTCGGCTTAACCTTATTCAGTTTTTCCCTTGCTTCAGAGGATAAGGCTTTTAAATTTAAATAGTTTAATGTTAAAGGAATTCTGGAGTCCTCATATCTTTCCAGCTTCTTAATCATATCATTCTGCCTTTTAATATACCCTTCGTACTTGACCTCGATTTCAACTTGGGTTAAGGATAATAAATCTTTTTTCAATTGCTCAAACCATTGCGGTGCAGAACCGTTCATGCTATTTAAAATTTCCGCAAGAGATAATTCGGGTCTCTTGCAGAGCTTTGATACCGTTTCGGAAGAATCAACCTCCGACAATCCTTTAGAGGATAAAAGAGGATTAATATCTTTTGCCGAGATCTTAAAATTACCGCAGAGCTCAATATTATTTGTTATAAATTCTTTTCTTTTCCTCACTTCTTCATAAATTTCGGAAGGAATTAAACCATAATTAAAACCGTACTCCAATAATCTCAGATCCGCATTATCCTGCCTTAATAACAGCCTATGTTCTGCCCTGGAAGTAAACATTCTATAAGGTTCATATGTGGATTTATTTACCAGATCGTCAATTAATACTCCTATATAAGCTTCGCTTCTTTTTAATACAAACTCCGGTAAATGTTTTATTTTAGCCGCAGCATTTATTCCGGCAACCAATCCCTGTGCAGCTGCCTCTTCATAGCCGCTCGTGCCGTTTATCTGTCCGGCAAAATATAATCCTTTAATTAATTTGGTTTCTAAAGTAAGGTCTACTTGGTGAGGAGGGAAAAAATCATACTCAACTGCATAGCCCGGTCTGATCATTTCCGCGTTTTCCAGACCTTTTATTTTCTTCAATGCTTCATACTGAATATCCGACGGGAGGGAAGTAGAAAATCCATTCAAGTAAATTATATCACTCTCAAGTCCTTCCGGTTCAAGGAATAATTGATGCTCCTTTTTATCTTTAAACCTGGCAATTTTGTCTTCAATAGAAGGGCAGTACCGCGGTCCGATTCCTTTAATCAAACCTGTAAACATCGGAGAGCGGTCAAATCCCTTTTCCAGAATCTTATGAACTCTCTCATCCGTATGAGTGATGTAGCAGCTTACCTGTTTCAAGTAGGGGAATTCATCAATTGGCGTAAAATGTGAAAATGGCTGAGGAGCATAATCGCCAGGCTGCTCTTCCAGCAAATCCCAATTTATAGAGTCTTTCCTTAACCTCGGAGGTGTACCTGTTTTTAATCTTCCGGATTTAAATCCAAGTCTCTCCAAAGATTCCGTAATTCCCGTTGCAGGTTTTTCACCAAATCTTCCTCCCACGGTAGCTTTCAACCCCGTATGCATTAATCCGTTTAAAAATGTGCCGGATGAAAGAATAACCGCAGCTGATTTAATAAATCCTTCCTTCTTGGCATAAATTCCAATTATAGAATTATTCTCAGAGAGGATCTCCATGACGGAATCTTCAACTATATCAAGATTTTCAACCGAGCTGACAAATTTAAGCGCTTCAGCTGAATATAAACCTCTATCCGATTGGCAACGCGGTGACCATACGGCAGGGCCTTTAGATTTATTCAGCATCCTAAACTGTATTCCGGTTTTATCTGCAATTTTTCCCATTGCCCCGCCCAAGGCATCTATCTCACGTACTAAATGTCCTTTTGCTGTACCTCCGATGGCTGGATTACAAGACATCCTCCCCATGGCGTATTTATCCATTGTAACCAAGGCTACCGAACAGCCCATGGAAGCCGCAGAAACCGCTGCTTCAATTCCGGCGTGTCCACCGCCAACCACTATTATATCAAAATTTCTCATAATTTATGTTCCATGTGAAACATTAGGAGAGAGATTTGATAAATCAAATTCCTAAATGGATAGATTTTTTCACGTGAAACAATTTATTTCCCTATACAGAATTTTTGAAAAATATTCTTCAGAATATCTTCCGTGGTAACTTCTCCGATAATTTCCGAAAGATTAGTAATTGCACTTCTGATATCTACCGAAATGAACTCCCCCGAATAACTATTAATTATTGATTCTTTGGCATTTTCCAAAGAATCATTAGCATTTTTAAGACATTGATAATGCCTTGTATTAGATACTATTGCAGATTTTTCAGAATAATTCGAATGTTTCAAGGCAGCTTTGCTCAATGAATCTAATAAATGATTTATTCCTTCACCGGTTTTTGCCGAGATCCCTATATTATTTTTAAAGCAATCCCGATTTTCAATTAAATCAATCTTATTAATTACCGAAATGATTTTATGCTTCTCAACAAAAGAAGAAATTTCATTTAATAAATCGCCGGAATATTCCTGGACGGCATCATTCATTAAAATAATAATATCAGAGTTTTTAATAGCTTCCCGGCTTCTGGCAACCCCTTCTTTTTCTATTTCATTTTGCGTAATTCTTATTCCCGCAGTATCAAACAATCTAAATAGTATTCCGTTTATTGATATTTCTTCTCTAATAATATCCCTGGTTGTTCCCGGAATGCTGCTTACTATCGCACGGGATTCTTTAAGCAAGTAGTTTAGAAGTGAAGATTTCCCGACATTCGGCTTCCCTATGATAGCTACATTGACCCCATCCTTAATAATTTTCCCGAAGGAATACGAAGCAAGAAGTTTTTCTATCTCACCGGATACTGTTTCTATCCTCTCAAGAAGCTCTTTGTACTCAATAAACTCAATGTCCTCCTCGGCAAAATCTAACCCGATTTCAACAAGAGAGATTGCATTTACCAAATTGTTTTTTAAAAATCCTATTTTTTTTGAAAGAAGGCCATCCAGTTGATTCCTAGCCCCTCTCAGGGAAGCATCGGTACTTGCATTAATCAGATCTATTACAGCCTCTGCCTGAGCCAAGTCAATACGGTTATTTAAGAAGGCTCTTTTAGTAAATTCGCCCGGCTCTGCGAGCCTTGCACCCGAGTGAACCAATAAATCAATAATTTTTTTTTGAATAATGGGACTCCCATGGGTATTAATTTCAACACAATCTTCTCCAGTATAGGAATGCGGATTTCTGAAGACTGAAACTAGTACATCATCAACTAATTCATCCGGATGATCAAGAATTCTTCCATAATGGATCGTGTGTGTGGGGGCATCGGATAATTTAATTTGTCCTAAAAAAATTTGATCAGCAATTTCAAATGTCTGAGATCCGCTTACCCTGATTATCGAAATTGCTCCATTTCCCGGCGGAGTTGCTATTGCTGCTATTGTATCTTCCGTAGAAGTGATTATCATAAAGTCGAATTTATTTTTAGAAAAGAAAATGCAAATTTAAATAATTATAATAGCAATTTACAATACCAAAATGGTGTTCTGAATTGTCATTTTGTCAGAGCCATTATTTATCATCATGCCTTAATGACAACATTTTTTTTATTGTTGTCATAACGTTAAATTGATTATCTAAACATTAAGAATCGCTGTAAGTTATTATAATTAAAAGAATTATAGATATTTTTATACTCTTGGCATAATCATTGGAAAGTAAGAATCGAAACCAATGTATAAAATTAAAGGAGGTTAAAATGGCACTAGTAAGATTTAATCCCATGAGGGATTTATTGGAAGTTGAACGTGAATTCAACAAATTATTTAATTCTTTCGGCAGAAGGTTTTTAGACACCAACGGTAAAGAAGAATTAGAAAATGTAGTATGGATGCCGCTGTCGGATATTACGGAAAACAAAGACAACTATATAATTAAAATGGATATCCCAGGATTAAAAAAAGATGATGTGAAAATCTCTTTTTCCGACGGGCAATTAAGCGTAAGCGGCGAAAGAAAAGAGGAAAAGGAATCGAACGATACTACATATCATCGCGTTGAGAGAACTTATGGGAAATTTTATCGTTCTTTTAATCTGCCTCAGAAAATAAAATATGATAAAATTGAAGCTGCCTTTAATGACGGACAATTAAAGATAACTGTTCCGAAATCAGAAGAGGCTAAGCCGAAAGAAATAGAAATAAAAGTTAAATAATTATTTAAGTCATTTAATCTTTTTCGGGGCAGTTAATAATTTAGCTGCCCCATTTTTTTAATGTAAATAATTATGGAATACAAAGATTATTATAAAATATTAGAAATTTCCAAGGATGCTTCTACTGAAGATATAAAAAAAGCATACCGAAGACTGGCTAAAAAATATCATCCGGATAAAAATCCGAACGACAAAAAAGCGGAAGAAAAGTTTAAACAAATATCCGAAGCTTATGAAGTTTTAAAGGACCCGGAAAAAAGAAAAAAATATGATCAGCTGGGGAGTAATTGGAAACAGTACAAGGCAGCCGGCGGAACTGAATGGTTTAGGGATTTTGCTAATTCAGAGCAGGGAGGAGGGTTTCATTTTTCAGGAGATTTTGATGATGTCTTCGGCAAGGCCGGCGGGTTTTCCGATTTCTTCGAAAATTTTTTTGGAGCTGGTTCAAGATCATCCGGGAGAACATCATATCCTCAGAAAGGCAGAGATTATAGTACAATAATAAATATATCTCTTGAGGAAGCTCATAAAGGAACTGAAAGGGAAATATCTATTGATGGAAAAAAGCTTAAAGTAAAAATAACTCCTGGAATTCAAGAAGGGAAAAGGCTTAGGTTAAAATCTCAAGGAGCCGAAGGAATAAACGGAGGGGAAAAAGGAGATCTTTATCTGGTAGTACAGATACAAAAGCACCCGCTCTTTGAACGAAAAGGAAATAACTTATTGATGGATTTAAATATTGATTTATATACTGCAGTTCTTGGAGGAAAAAAAGAAATAACAACTATTGACGGAAGAAGAATAAATGTGACTATTCCTCCGCAGACTTCGAACGGGACAATTCTAAAAATTAACGAATTGGGAATAAATAATCCGGACCAATCAAAGATCCGCGGAAATCTTTATATAAAAATATTTGTTGAAATACCAAAAAACTTAACTAGGGAAGAGATAGATTTGTTTAAGAGACTAAAAGATTTAAGAAAATAATTGAGAGAATAAGGAGTTTATAAATGGCATTTAATTTTAATAAACTAACCGTAAAAGCGCAGGAAAGTATCCAGACGGCAATTGAAATAGCCCAGAACTATAATAACCAGGTAATAGAGCCAGAACATCTTCTTGCAGCTCTGATCCAGGAAAAAGGAAACATTGCAGATACTATTCTGCAGAAAACAGGCGGAAATGTTAATGCAATCAAGGTTAAGATCAACTACCTGCTGGAAAATTTGCCTAAAATAAGCGGTGCAGGCGTCGGGAACCAGCAGATGTCGAACAGCCTGGCAAAGCTGCTCGATGAATCCTCTTCCGAAGCAAAAAATCTGAAAGATGAATATGTCTCAACCGAGCATATACTTCTCGCCTTGTCTAAACAAGAAGGGAAAGCGGGACAGCTCTTAAGAGATAACGGAATTTCTCATGATGAAATTTTAACAGCACTAAAAGATGTAAGAGGAACTCAGAAAGTAACATCTCAGAATCCGGAAGACACTTATCAGGCACTGGAGAAATATGGACGGGACC
>DATKLQ010000299.1:0-14740 GCA_035542335.1 Ignavibacteriaceae bacterium
AAGAAATCTCCAGCTCGCCCGCGGCAGTCGAGTAAATTGGTTCCATGTTTTCAGACAGCAGTTTCTGAACATCCTCGGCCGGGGAGGAATTTTGAGAAGGGAAAAACTGCTTGTCATATATCTTCTTGGAATTCTTAACAGAATAAATTGCAAGCTGATATCCGTTGTTATTATCGGCAAGAGATTTCCAGCTCAATAAATATTGAATCCCCAGCGCATCCTTCAAAGCATTGAGGAAATTTTTATCTTCTGGATTAAGCTCCTTTATCCCCAAAATTGATTTATATTCATTTAAAACATCAGTAGAATAAATCGTGAATTTATTTTTAATATTGGGATTCTGAACCAGCCCGTCATAAAGCTTTTCGGCAGAGGATATATCTTCCAGGATGCATATTATTACCGGTTCATCCCCGGCTAACAGCTTTGAAGAGAGAGGCTTATAATCCACTTTAAAGTTTTGCGCTCTTGCATTGCCGTAAAAATGAGAAAAGACCAAAAGAAATGTTAAAAAGATCTTTACCCTGAAAAATGACGACAAGTATTTCATTTTATTTCCCTATGATTAAATTTATTTCGGTTCCTTTTTTTACGGTTGAACCGGCTTTAGGTATTTGGTTTATTACTTTCCCTTTATTTTTTTCGGAAGAGATTATCTCGGAAATTATGCCCTTCACTAATCCGAATGTCGAAAGCGTGTTTTCGGCCTTCTGCAATGTCAACCCGGTCAGCTTCGGCACTTTCAAACCTGCGGATTCATTGAGTTTTGATGAGCATTTTGAGATCATCTCATCAAGATAACTGTCGTTCCCAAAGAGCAATTTCACCTGGTTGTAATTATCCAATGCCGATCTAACGTTTCCTCTGTCATATTCCTTATCCGCAAAGCCTATCATGCCGTTTTTAATATCCGGCAGCACAGAGGATATGTAGTAATTATCCGGATCAAGAGTTTTTATTTCCTTGCATATATTAAAGGCATGCACCGGATCGGTATACAGGTATTTGCCGGCTTCAATTTCCAGCTCCTTTACTTTTACTTGATTAAAAAGATTTTTAAACACCGCAGATGCAGGGAAATACAATTCGGCATCGGGAATAATTTTTTTAGCGGCAGCCAAATCATTTTTTTCTATTGAAGCTTTTAAATCTTTTTCAATCTTCCCGGAAATTTGTTCCAGGCGTTCGGAAGCGTGCGGATTCCCAGTATTAATTTTTATCGCTTCGGAATATTTAGCGGCTGCATTCTCCGATTCCGGCTCAACATAGCTACCCTTCTCAAAAAGCATATCCCCTTCCTCCAGCAGAAGCTGAACTCTCTTCCTATCGAACGCATTTAAACTCTCCCAGTTAGTTCCGTAATTAGCCTCTTTACTGAAAGGAAAATACCCGTTATCATAAAGGAAATAGCCAAGAACCACGAGGAGAACCGAAATAGCCCCTATTGCAAAAAGATTTTTCCTGTACAAAAGAGGATGGTATTTCTTCTTAACATTTTCAAATTCTTTGGTAGTAATTTTAACGGTTTCGTTATCGGCGGCGGAAAAATCTTCAGATTGTTCCTGTTTAGCCTTCAAGGCTTTACTGAATTCTTTTCCTGAACTAAAACGGTTTTTTTTATTCTTCGCTAAAACTTTATTTATGACCGTACTAGCCCATTTGGGAGCATTCGGGACAATTTTATTAATAGGCTCAATCTTTTCATTGATTATCTTATAAATTGTTGAAACCGGGGTTTCTCCTTTGAACGGCAAATCACCCGTGATGCATTCGTACAAAACAACTCCCAGGCTGTATAGATCGCTTTGTGCATCGACCTGCCCGCTTATTGCCTGTTCAGGACTCATATAATCAGGAGTACCAATAATCATCCCGCTTTGCGTAAGTTTGGTAGCGGTTACTGCATGAGCAATCCCGAAATCCGTAAGTATAGCTCTTCCGTCGGAAGTTATTATAATATTGCTGCTTTTTATATCGCGGTGAATAATCCCTTTATTGTGCGCATAATCTAAGGCTTCAGCAATCGGCGCAATTATGTTTATTGATTCATCGATTGAAAGCCTTCCTTTATCCCTGATTATATGATGGAGGTCCAGTCCTTCCAGGTATTCCATTGAAATGTAATGGATGCCGTTTTCCGATCCCTGGTCATATATAGTTACAATGTTGGGATGATTTAATGAAGCGGAAAGCTGTGCCTCCCGGTGAAAGCGCTCAAGGAATTCTTTATAGTGTACAAGGTTTTTATGAATTACCTTTAGCGCTACAGTACGGTTGAGGTTTTTTTGAACCGCTTTATAAACTGAAGCCATGCCGCCTCTGCCGACTTCCTCCAGTATTTCAAACCTGTTGGCAAGCGCCGCTTTAACCTGCGATTCAGGCGTAATCTCCCCAGTGGGCACAGCATGATCCGTCAGTATGCTGCCGCAGTGTTTGCACTTAATTGCATTTGCCCTGATTATTTCATCGCAGTAAGGGCAATGTTTTGTTTCTTCCATCAAAAGACCTCTACCTGTCCCTCTCCAAAGGAGTGGGTGGGTGATATTAATTTATAATATTTCTTATAATTTTTTTAAAACCATGTAAAATGATTTTAATTTATTTATATGAATCACTTGTTTGGAGCAGACTTTCATATCATCTAGTATTCATCATACAAATCTTTGACTTCATTAATACGTAGTAGATTAACGATTATAATTAAGAACACAGATTTCTTTATATCTTTCCAATACTATGATTTTTTTTGATTGCCACTCTTCCCTTTGGGAAGGGCCAGGGATGGGCTAAGGCGAAATTATTACTTTTGTTTGGCTCGGAGCAACTTGTGCACCTGCAGGCATGTTTGCATTACTGCCGTTATGTCCTGTCATTGAAGTTAAATGGATACATTCATCCCCCTGCACTTTAACTTTCGAACTTCCTTTTTTGTATGTTACTTTATCCATGTTCATCCCGGACATTACACCTTTATTAACTCCAGCTTCATCTCCCATGGAACGTGAAATTTCAGATTTTTTTGTAACTACTTCCTTTCCGGCGAACTTAACTTTTTCCGAAGTTTTTTTTGCTTGATTCACCATTCCTGTATTCGGATAAGGAACCGGTACCGGGGGCGCAGGCGGAGCCGGAGTAAGACAGACATCTGGCATTCCGAAGCATTGTCCTCCTCCTTTAGTTGAGGCCGGAAATATTGCAGGCATAAAGCAATCTACTTTAGTTAGAATGAACTGAATGGATGAAGGAAAATATTACAAATTACAAGAATACAAGATTGAATAGGATGCATGGATGCATGACTGCATGGTAATGGATGAATTGATGACTGTGCGATATCCTATTTACCATTTACCATTTTGGTCGTCAGCTGCGCCAGATTAAAATAAATGGATGAATGATTGAATAAATAATAATTGATTAATTCTAATCTAATCTTGCAATTTTGAAATCTTGTAATTTTGTAATTTATTATCCCAAATGAATTTTTTCAGCATTTACTTTAAAATCTTCTTCGGAGTACTGGTATGAATTTTTTGATTTTATATGAAGAGTTGATTTTACGAGTGTTCTCATCCTTCCGGTTTTCAGCTGCGTGAGCTGATCGACAGTTTTAAAAACATTCTTAGCACGGGTTACTATATCATTTGCAATTGTTTCAAATTTACCTGCAATTATTTTTGCATGCTTCATTACTAAAAAAAAATTATTTCCTAAATACCTGGAACTTTCGATCTGCAGATCAGCCCTTTTAGAAATTATATTTAAACTTGAACTGCTCAATTTCATTCTTATTTTATCGAGAAACATTGAGGACTGGAGTTTATCTATTATGTTCTTAACAGACAGCATGATTCCCCCGGAACTTTCGATCTGAATTATTTGCCTGCTTTTTAGGTTTATATTGCCTTCCGATAAAAAGCTTATATTCCCGCCTCTAAATTCAATATCTCCGGGCTGCGAATTGATTACACACTTTCCTGAATTCGGATCATATTCGAAAATCAATTCTCCCTTTTTCGAGTGCACAAGGATTGTTTCAATGTACTCTTTCTTCAGTAAAGAAACATATGCGCCATTCGCAGCTATCAATTTATCTTCAGTTCGGGAAGATGAAGATTCAAGCAATCCCAGGATATATACCCCCCCCTCTTCCCCTGCAGCTAACACAGTATCGCCGTAAATAAAATTTCCCGTAGCTGAAATTACCGCTCTTCCCCACGTCTGAAGTGTTTCTCCATCATATTCAATTCCCAGCAGCAGTGATTTACCGTCTTTGCTTTTATCCAGCACTTTTGCCGGACCGAAATATTTTACAAATTGTTTGAAAGGAACTTCTTCTGAAATTGAAAACATTTTATACTCCTCATTCCATCAAAGTTTTCGGAATAAAATTAATTATACCGGATTTATTATTCGGCTTTTGGAGGAACCCAGTCTTCAGCTTCTGCAAGATCTTTGTCTGTAAATTCGACCCTCTTCCTATTTGAATTATTCCATACAGTAAATCTGTCGTCTATTCTGTGCAGAACGGCTTGGGTAAGATCCGAACTAGAAAAATCCGCTTTAGCCAGAATTGCATGGGAGAAAACAGAGAACGGCATATCTGAGTACCGGAAAGCCGCTTCAGTACAGTCTGCATTTGTAAACTCTGTCCTGTCCAGTTTGGCACTGCTGAAATTAGTTTTTTTCAAAGAGGCATTTGAAAAGCATGAAAACATTAGATCCGAGTCCGAAAAATCGGCACCGTCCAGATTGCTTTCCGTAAAATCTGCGGTCTTGCAGATTGAATTCTTTAAAGTACATCCCGTTAAAACAGCTTTTTTAAATTTGACCTGAGTGCAGTTTGCAAAATTCAAATTACTCATTTCGAGATCAGCTTCAGCCAAATCAGAATCTGTAAAATTACACCGCGACAGGTCTGTTTTTTTAAGGTTTGTCTTTTTCAGATTGCACATGGTGAAGCTTGTATTTTTAATTAATGTCTTGGTTAAATCCACTCCCTGAAAATCTGTACTGCTTATCCTGGATGAAGAAAGATTTAACCGGTCAATCAGGGAACCTTTTAATTCGCAATAATCAAGAACCGTTTCGGAAAAATCAGCATCTCTCAAATCTGCATCCAGCAGGATTGTATTTTTCAGCAGAGCTTTTTTGAAATCCGAATATCTTAGATTGGCCTCGCTGAAGTCTGCGCCCTCAATCCGGGTTTCGGAAAACCGGGCACCCTCTAAGTCTGAATCCGAGAAATCAGCCCCGCTTAAATCAATTCCGGCTAAATTAATTGCTTTCAAAACAGCACTCTTGAACATGGTGTTTTCCAGAATAGATTTTTCGAATGAGCAATTTTCAAGAATGGATTCGGTAAATTCGCTATTAGATAAATTGCGGTTTGAAAGATCCAAACCATTCAAATTACATTTGTTGAACTGACAAAAGGAAAGATCTGCGGGAAACTTATTTTTTAGCAAGGCAAAGTTAATATTATTGAATTTGGTTTCTTTAAAGATTGCTCTGCTGAGATCTGTTTTGTCATCAACGGCAGCAAAACTAATCTCGGTCCCGTCTAAGCCGGATTCTTTAAATGATGCTGATGACAAATCACATCTTATGAATACGGCATTTTTTAGAAGAGCCTTATCGAATTTAACATTCTGCATTGAACAGTTTTCCATCGAGCTAAGACTAAGGTCGGCATTTAAGAACAATGCATTATTTAAGCTTACGTTCTCAAATGAAGAGCCGGTAAGTTTGCTATTTGAAAAGTCTGTGTTTACGGCAGTTATTATTCCTTTTGCTAATCCCGCTATGCCTGAAGCCCTTAATACCTCCAAATCTCCGGAAGGCAGATTCATCTCCTCAATTTTAGTTATTGCTTTGGCAGGATCAGTTACGGCGATATTGTCACTAATAAACATAGATTCGGAAAGCTCTGCACCTTTAAAAACAGAATTGTTACAATTGGAATTGACTATAATTATTCCTCTCATCAAAGAATTCAGAAAAACCGATTCCTCCAATACCGAGTTGCTTATAGTACATGATATGAAAGCCGAGTCAGTGAAATCGCATCTGCTGATATTTACCCTTTCAAAAGCCACATTTTCAAATATTGCTTTCCTTAAAATTGAACCGCTTAGATCAATATTTGAAAGAGAAGTATTTTCAACTTTTCCATTATCTTCAATCATGCGAATTACGTCTTCTGCGTTCAAATTACCTTCTATAAGCGGATCTTAATTAATCATAATAAGGAATTGATAAAAGAGATCAATTTATTTTATCTACTTTTTTTCCCCAGCTTGGTCATTTTGAGATTGGACAATTGAAATTTTGTTTCGGAAGTTTTAGAATCCAAAAACTCAACGCCGTAAAAATTTGATTTGCTGCAGTCCGCCTTCGTTAGATTTGCCTTTTCAAAGCTGCCTTGGAATAAATTCATTTCCTTTACTGCGGCATTTGAAAGATTTGCTTTAGTAAATTTTGCAAATTTCATATTTGATCCAGTAAGATTAGCTCTTTCCAAAGAAGCTCCCGAAAAATTAGCTCCTTCCATTTCGCTGAATGAAAAATCCGAATCATTTAAAACTCCTTTCTCCCAAATCGACTCCAATCCTTTTGCTTTTTTAAATGAAGATTTGGAGAAATTACAGCCTGACGCCTTAAGGCCTGCGAGATTTGTTACTGAAAAATTTACTGCAACACCTTCTGCCTTTTCAAATGAAACTTCCTGAAGATCTGAACCTGAAAAATCCGTATTGCTCAAAACGGAGCCGGAGAAATCTGCACCGGTGAGATCGCTTTTTGAGAGATCTGACCCTGTTAAATCACTGCCTGTAAAAAAAGTATTCTTCCCATGGAATCCCTTTAAGAATGCGCCGTTCAGCTTTGCACTTTCAAAAACGGCACCTTCTGCTTCTGCCTCAATTAATTCGGATTTTACAAGAGAAGCTCCTGTTAAATCGGCATTTATAATTACAGCTTTATTTAATTTTGAACCGGTCAGATCAGATCCGGATAAAATTGCTCCCGAAAGATTTGAATAAGAAAGATCAGAGTTTTTAAGCAGAACATTTGTAAGGATCGAATCCTTAAAATTCACATACTGAAGATTTAATCCGGATAAATCAATCCCGGTCAGGTCTTCTCCTTCAAAACTTTCTCCCCGGTTTTTGCGCTCAATAAAAATTTCCCTAGACATTTTGACCGGTTCCGCTTCTTCCTCATAACCAATTTCCTTAAGCAGTTCGGCTTCTTTTCTTTTTTGTTCTTCATTCGGCTCCGGAAGTCTGTCAGGATCAATTCCTTCTTTAATCAATGCCTCCCTGGACTCCTTTTCGGCTGATGCAATTTCTTCTTCGGTTTCTTTATCTTCGGCAGAATCATTTCCGGGCGGTTCTTCTTCAGCGTACTCTTCATCAGTTTCATTTAGTGCTTTTTCGAGCAATGACTTGTAGTATTCGGATGACTGCGCATTCTGTGCAGTGCTTTCTGAAGCAACAAAGGCATATTTAATTTCTTCATATTCTTCAGTTTTGATATCAGAAACTCCGCGCCAAACAAGCACAAGCTTTTCCTGATCCATATCAACCCATAAAGTATCAAGATTAAGATTTATCTCTTTAAAAAGGTCTCCTTTCTTTTCATCAGTTTCAATTATGAAGCACCTTACTCTTAAACCCGGAAGGCGGGAATGATATCGCGGGTGAACAGGATGCAGATTTTCAAGGTACACCTCTTCATCGCCCTTAAGATAACCGTTAGACTGCATGTCGGAAGGAGCCGAGTTGAAAAAGCTCCAGTCGAAATCCTTTGGAAACCAGGGCCATCTCTCTTCCAGATAATTTCCTTTGTATGAGCCCAGTTTAGAGAAACGCTGTTTCCATGTCTGGTTTATAGGACCAAAACCTGCAGGTTCGAGTTTTGTTCCGGGAGAGGAAATTGTTTCTCCCGATTTTAAGATATTCGGTAAAGGATAAACCCTTTCGCCCCGTTCATTTTCAATCTTATTTATTCCTTTGCCCACAGGATTATTTTCATAGTTTTCACCCCCGAAACTATTTTCATAGCGAAGTTCCAGCTGCGAAAAGGGCTGGGGGGTGGTAGATACCGAACCTGATATACCTTGCATCCAAAACCTATTTCCGAAAATATTTATTGTTTTGGTCTTTAAACCGGCCTGGAATTTCGCAATACCCGAATGGATTTGTTTCCCTCCTGGGGCATAGAATCTGCCGACCAGCATTAAATCCGCCTTTGGCTTAAAGTAGGCAAAATCGGAAGAGTAGCGAGGACCTCCAATCATATCCTTATCTTCGGAATAAAATTCATCGCCGGTAGGAAATAATTGCTTCTCCGATATGGCTGCAGCCTGATCAGGTTTTAAATCAAATGTTCCTTTGATTATATAAGTAAGAGAATTTTTAGGAAAATTTACTTTCCCTGGCAGACAGGCGAATTGAAAGGGTGTAATATTTATTATCTGCATCAACTATAGAATTAATCTTTTTCAACAGTAATATTTTTTTGCTTAATTGCTGCTTTAATCTTTACATCATCTGTTTTTAACTCGATCGGTTTTCCGTTTTTAGAGACAAAAATAATGTTGCCGTCGGCACCAAGCTGGATGGATTTTGAAGTTGTCATCCGGATTTTATTTGATGCATGAACTCTTAATGTCCCGTCATCCAAAAATTTTATTTTCGTGTCAATGTTCTCAATATTTAATTCCTTACCATCCAAGGTAATTTTTCCTGCAAGACCCGCAGTAATTTTAACGTTCTGCCTTGACTTTAGTGATGCGCCTCCGTCAATAATATTAATTGATTTTGCCTTGTTCAGCCTTGTCTCAAGCAGGACCGTGGTCTCATGCTTATGTCCTATTACATGCTGGTATTTGCCTCCTACAAATGTTTCATTGGTTAAACCAATAACTTTCCAGTTTGTATCCTTTCCGCACAGATTTTCGACTATACTGTCAGTCGACCATTTCAAACTTTTTCCAAGTTCCAGCCAGGAATTATGAGAAGGGGATGCAATTCTTATAAAACCTGCAGCAGCATCGAGCTTAACTTCATTTCCATATTTATCCTTCATATGAATTCCGTCCGCTTCCTTCATTATAATTTTATTTCCGCAGGCCTGCTGAATTTCTATCTCGGGTCCTGAATCTTTCATTAAAATCTGGTTGCCGTTCTTTTGTTTTATTTCAATATCCGGACCCGAAGCCTTCATATGAATTTCATTTCCGCAGGCCTGGTTTATATGGATTTGTTCGTCTCCGGATTTATCTTCAATTACAATCTCATTATCCGCAGCAGTACGTATTACACTTTGGGTTTTATTTGCATCAACCGAAGGAGATGCATTTGAAGGATTGGGGATAGTTCCTATTCCGATAGGCCTATCAACATTTCCGTCGACACAAGCCCATAATAATTCCGTACCCCCATGATTAGGAAAGTGAATTCCGTACCCAGATCCTGAATATGCCTGGGTCAATCTTATGGGGAGAGTTGCTTCTCCGCCATTTTTATCGCTTAGATCGAAATGCATTTTGGCAAAGTATCTTCCATGATCGTCAATCAGGATATCATCGCTTCCTGAATCAATTTTTGCGCTCATTATCCCTGTAATTTTCGGGACCGGAGTTTTCCTCGAAGGGCGATACTCAATTTCGGAAGGTATAGCTGTAAAAGAATTTTCGTATGTGGGAAGGAGTTTGGATGACGGCGGAAGAAGGCCGAATAATCCCTGCTGATTGCCGATATGTTTTACTTTTGTAATTACATATTCGCTATTCCAGCTTTCACGATAATGCTTTTCAAGTTTGAATTTATAACCTGCGGAAAAATACCTGCAATCGCTTTTGCCGGCGAATATTTTGCTTCCGGCTAAAAACTCCTGATTCCTGATTTTAGCCAGCGACTCGGCTTCATCTTCATTTTCAAAATCATCGCCGTAATCGTAGTACAAACCGGGATGGCCATCCATCTGGCTTTGCCCCAGCAATTGTTTATCCGGAAACATATAATTATAATCTTTCAGCTGAACAGATCCTGTCACTACTTTTTCCCTGCAGGTAATTTCCCTGACTGATTCATTTTCACTGAATGGATCCTTATTTATATTATATCCTATATTTTCTTCGGAAGGTAAAGCAGGAAGTTTATTGTTTGAGTCCGTAAATACAATTATATCTTTATCGCCTGTATGATCGAAGTAGTAGTAAATTCCGAAATGTTCAATCCGGCGGTTAAGAAAATTAAGATTAGTCTCCCGGTACTGCACTATATATTCTTTTTCCGGATATTTATCTTTCAAATCAATTTTGAAATTCTGTTTTGATAACCCGATATCCTCCATCAGCATTTCTATTATTTTTTCAATATTGATATGCTGGTAAACTTCATTCTGAAAAACAAGGCTCATCCTCCATATTTGGGGAACTAGAACTGCCTTATAAAAAACATAATCGCTCGTTTTTCCGAATTGTTCAAAACTAGAAATAATTCCGTGGATTTTAACGGGATCTTCATCCCCTCGGTTTAAATAAAAGGTTGCCGGCTCATTCAGTATTTTTGACGAATCAATTTCAGGATCATCCGATACAAGATCTATCCTGTATTCAAACAAGCTTGATATTTCTTCTTCCCCTTCAAAAGACAAAACTTTTAAAGTTCCATCTTTCAGGTTTGATAAATGTAATTCGTAATAGGGCTGGTTATGCTTATAGTCGACCATTCTTTACCTCTTAATTGAAAGCATTGAATTGGGGTATGTCAATGAAGGATAGGAATATTATATATAGGTAGTTTTTATGAAAAATTATATTTGAATGATCCCTCTTCCGAGGCCGAGACGGAAAGCTTTGAAGGAGATTTTCCCTCGGCCATAAAGCCAAGCAGCTGCGCAGAAATTTCCGGGGCAAGATTGCGGTCTACGATGGCATCGATATTCCTGGCGCCAGTTTCCGCCCTGGTGCAGGATTCGACGATATTCTCAATTATTTCATCACTGAATTCGACTTCAATCCCGCGGTTCTCAGCCAGCTTCTTTTTAATTTTATTTAATTTTATTTCGACAATCGGTTTCATTACATCATGCGTCAATGGTAGAAATACAATAGGCTTCACCCTTCCCAGGAATTCAGGCCGGAAATACTGGTTCATATATGGTCTGAGCTCTTCAAGAAGGTCATCCGGTGAGGTCATTCCCTCGTTATATTTCTGAAAGAGAATATCCGATGCAAGATTGGATGTCATGAAAATGGTAGTATTTGAAAAATCAATATTTCTTCTATCGGCATCCTGCAGCATGCCTCGATCGAAGATCTGCATAAACAAATCCAGCACCGAAGCATTTGCCTTTTCAATTTCATCCAGCAATACGACACAATATGGTCTTCTACGGACAGGTTCACTGAGCGCTCCGCCTTCACCATAACCAACTAATCCGGGATCGGCGCCGATTAACCGGGAGGTGTTGTATTCATTCTGATATTCAGTCATATTTAGAGTTACCATAAATCTTTCATCACCGAATAATGCTTCGGCGACAGCCCTGGCTAATTCAGTCTTCCCGACTCCACTGGGTCCTACCAAAAGGAATACGCCGTTCGGCCCTTCTTCTTTTTTTATACCGACTTTTGCACCGCGGATTACATCTGCAATCTGCTTGACGGCATGATCTTGTCCTACTACCCTTTTCCTTAATTCATCCTCAAGCTGAAGAAGGGTTGTCATTTCATCCTTTGTCATATTTCCGACCTGAATACCCGTCCATGCCTCAATTACTTCAGCAACTGTGCCTGCGGTAACTTCGGCAAAAACCTGCGGAGTTCCATTTTGCATTGAGTTTAATTCATCTTTTACTTTACTTATTTCTTCTATGATGATATGATCTCCGTTGACCTGCCCGAACATAGAGAATTCGGCTTTAGGCTTGATGAGTTTTTTCTTTCTTAAATCCATTAATTTTTTTGTAAGCTCACTTTCCTTTCCCCATTTTTCCTCATTTACTTTGATTTCCGATTCCAATTTTGATTTCTGCTGGTTTAATTCCGAGAGCATTTCCTGGTCTATCGCCAAATCCATATTGAAATCATTCTGCTGCGAATTAATCGCCATTTCCAAAGATTTTAACCTGCTGTACATTAATTCCAGTTTTGGAGGTTTACTTGTGAGAGACATCTTAACGCGTGTAGCTGCCGTATCCAGGAGATCGACAGCTTTATCGGGCAGCTGCCTTCCGGCGATATATCTTCTTGAAAGCTTAACCGCAGCTTGAACGGCTTCATCGGTAATGTGAATTCCGTGGTAAGCTTCATATTTATTTTTTATTCCTCTTAACATTAAAGATGCTTTCTGATCATCAGGTTCACCTACATGAATCGGTTGAAATCTTCTTTCAAGTGCTGCATCTTTCGCAAAATATTTATTATACTCCAGGTAAGTAGTTGCAGCGATTGCTCTGAATGCACCGCGAGCCAAAGCAGGCTTGAGAAGATTCGCCGCATCACCTCCGCCGGCAGAAGCGCCGGCGCCGATTAATGTATGAGCTTCATCGATAAAAAGAATCGCAGGTTTAGGTGAATTTGTAATTTCATTTATAACTGCCTTTAATCTTTTTTCAAATTCACCGCGCATTTTAGTGCCTGCCTGAAGAGAACCCATATCTAGTGCATATATCTGATTATTCCTTAGAATATCCGGAACTTCATTTGCGGCAATCTTCAATGCCAGGCCTTCAACTAAAGCAGTTTTTCCCACGCCAGGTTCACCCAGTAAAATCGGATTCGATTTTTTTCTTCTGCAGAGCACTTCAATTACCTGAATTATTTCTTCGTCTCTTCCAAGTATAGGATCAATCTTTCCTTCTTTTGCCTGGGCAGTAAGATTTGACGTATAAAGATCGAGGACGGTTTCGCCCGGAGCCATTTCCCTTGCTTCTTCCTGCGAAATAACTTCGGATGCAACTTCAGGGTCTTCAGTCGATCCTTTTACAATGTTGTAAAAATTTGTCCGGAGATCATCCTGTTTAACAGGCGCCAAGATATCCATCAGCCTACTGCTGATTATCTGCTCAGATGTTAAAAAAACTTCGAATAAAGCCCCCGATCTGATTTTATTTTCATGATGATGAACCGAACTGGTTATCCATGCCTGTTCAAGCAACTCCGTAAGCAGTGGTGAAAGTTTCGGCTTGCCTGAATTGCCGGATTCCAGCTCATTTAAATTTTTTGCAATCATAGACTGGACATCTCCCGCATCAATCGCAAAGTTTTTTAAAATTAAAGGTATATCTCCCTGTCCATCTTCCAGCAATGCGGTCATTAAATGATCAAAGGTAATTTCATAATGGTTTCGTTTTATACCCAATCCGGTTGCGGTATCGAGGTTTCTTACAAGATAATTATTCAGCTTAAGCAGCAGCGATTTTAAATCTTTACTTTGCATTTAAATCTCCTAGTGATTTTATTATTATCCTTTTTAACCTATAAAATTAACCGGGGTATGACTGACTTTTATTCCGTATAATTTCTTCATAGGGTATATTGACTTTCACATATTCGGTTTGAGGCTTTCCCAGCCAGACAGATGTACCGAGCTTCAGCCTTTCATCATCCCAGGCAACTGCAACTATAGTTTCGGATTTAATTATGAATTCAAAATTATACTCAAGACCGTCGTTTAAGTAAATATTAAGGAGCTCAATTAATTTATCCGAGTTCTCATTACCGGGCAAGAAATTCATGTAGTTTTCAAAATCAATCGGACCTATCTCCAAAGCAATCCTGCCGGAGTAATCCTGAGCAGCGTTACCGATAAAAACATTTATCCCTAATCTGCATTCTTTCTGTCCTAAGCCCGGGATGTCCGACAATTGAATCCATTGCAGAACAAACTCTCTTATCTTCATGGTATATTCCGGAAATACATACCATAAGAGGAGCATCAATCCGGATTTGCTTCGCACTCTTAAACTCAAAATTCCCGAAAACTTCAGAAGAAAAAATTTTGAAAGTTTATTAAGTGGATGGGCTGTCCGGCTTATTCCAGTAAATGAATTGATTCTCTCTGCAATTTTATTTTCAGTATTTCCGTTTATGTGAAGATAAAACCTGTATTTTTTCCATGCCTGGTAATAGAGCCAGTAAAAACGGTTATTGAATATATCAAGGAAGTTCTGAAGCGGAACTTCTCCTGAGCCGAGAATTCTCTGCTGTACGGCAACCTGGTCATGATAACACCTCGGCAGCGGAGAGTTTATGCCGTACAAACCCATAAAAGTCAGAACAAAATTTAAAAAACCGTCATTATAAAAAATTTTTTTAATATCTCTAGGTGGGTATTCATAATTTTCATACGGCTTGAATTTTAGGAGGGGATCATCGAATGCAGCTTCGGAAGAAGAATTTTTAAACTCCTTCCGTGAAATGTTTTCTCCGATTAAGACAGCCTGCCAGATATTGTAAGCAGGGCCGTTCCGGAGCAAATCATCTTTTATACCGGAATAATTTTCCCTAAGTTCGTCTGCCATTTATATTCTTTGCCGGTTGCTGTTTCTGAAATTTTCAAAAAGACATAAGAATTGAGGGTTACGTACTGGCTCAGGAAATTATTAAGCACCATTCCCATTAAATTTATTTCCCCTTCACCGTTTTCATATTCATTAGGATCTACTTCAACATGCAGCTCCAAGCCTCTTATCAATGCCTGGTCGATAACTTTACTAATTAATT
>DATKLQ010000300.1:0-4665 GCA_035542335.1 Ignavibacteriaceae bacterium
AAGATTCCCGAATGGAGGCATCGCACCCGGATCGCAGTCGGGGAATAAAGCTTTAAATTCGTTTTCGGTTGCAAGAAGAATGAATTCAGAACCCGTTAAATCCTTCAGCATATCGAAATCTACTTTGTGGTTTGCAGGCACAACTGCCATTCCCATTCTGCTGTCGAGCTTAATCATAACTGTTTTTGCAAGCTCTTTGCCCGGTATATGAGCCATTGCGGCTATTTCTTGTGCGGTGTAGGCGGGTGAATGAGAGATGGAGATATACTTAATTTTATTTTTATCCAGGAATTCTTTTAATTTTTTAACAGGCATAACATCCTCCTTTAAAGAATGTTTTAATCTCCTTTAAACATAATTTTTCCTCATGAGAAAAGAAACCCCTAGACTAAAGCTATGATCATTCAGGCACAATCTCCAATTAAGCCGGATTAATCCTCTGTGATTCCAGGTATCTTTAATTTTAATTCCTTTATTTATGTTTTTATAAAGATTAAAAATCCGGTTTTTCTTTAAAGAATTTAAATGAGAAATAATAAATTTCTTCTGATTTTTCTTCTTTCCGTATGTCTAAAGCCGGTTTTCTCTCAGCATTTAGATATTTTAAATACAGGCTCATTCAAAGGCGAATTAAACGGCCAAAGGTTCGATACCGGTATAAGGTTCGGAACATCTGAAAATCTATTCGTTATAGAAGCTTCCGATGACGATTTTGTTTTGATAATCATCTGGAGGGATATCGGATCAATTGACGAAATAAAAAAGCAGTTTATAAAATTGCCTGCTGAAGATGACAGGGTTTCTGTAACTTTCATTGAAAAGAATACTAATTTCATTATAACCGGGGGTCTCCTTCATATTTACAGGAAAGACAGCCAGGGTTTAAATGGTACAATTGAATTTACTGCTAGGAATAGATTTACAAAAAACAATAATGATCAAAGGGCCAGTCTCCTGGAAGGAAATTTCAGTATTGATTTGGTTGAATAGTCTATTTTCATTTTTTGGGGATACCTGCGATTCCATTATATTTCGAAAGAAGATATTTTAATTGCCTTATTCTTTATTGCATCTGCACATTTATTCATAATTACAACAAAAAAATTGACTCGCAAAATTACCTTGATTCCCGGTGACGGCATTGGACCGGAAATTACAAAAGCAGCTGTTAAAGTTATTGAGTGCTCCGGTATTAAGATTGAATGGGAGATTGTTGAAGCCGGCATGGCGGCATTGGAGAAATACCGCGATCCTCTTCCGGAAGAAGTTGTCAAATCGATTGAAAGAAATAAGGTTGCACTAAAAGGGCCATTAACTACTCCCGTAGGGAAAGGATTTAGGAGTGTTAACGTAGCATTAAGGAAAGAATTCGAGCTCTATGTCAACCAGCGTCCCGCGAAAACTTATAAAGGAATTAAAACACTTTATTTTGATCATATTGATCTGATTATCTTCAGGGAAAATCTTGAAGAATTTTATTCCGGGATTGAACATTATATCGACAGCAGCAGGTCTGCAGCCGAAACAATCGGCATAGTGACCCGGAAAGGATCTGAAAGAATAATAAGGTATGCCTTTGAATACGCGAAAAAACACGGAAGGAAGAAACTTACTTTAGTGCATAAAGCAAACATTTTAAAATATACAGGCGGGCTGTTTCTGGACGTCGGTGAGGCTATTTCAAAAGAGTATCCCGAGGTAAATTTTGATCATAAGATAGTGGATAATATGGCAATGCAGATGGTTATGAATCCTTACCAGTTTGACTGCATTGTAACAACAAATTTATTCGGAGACATACTATCAGATTTAGCATCAGGACTTGTAGGAGGGCTAGGCATGGCCCCGGGCGCAAACATCGGCGACGGTGCAGGGATTTTTGAAGCCGTTCACGGTTCTGCACCGGATATTGCGGGGATGAACATCGCTAATCCTTCGGCAGTAATTTTAGCTTCCGTAATGATGCTTGATTACCTGGGAGAAACTGAAGCAGCAGCAAAAATAGAAAGGGCGCTTGCATCAGTAATTAGGGAGGGAATTACCGTAACCAGGGATATTAATAAAGATATTTATGTGGGGACTTCGGAATTTACCGAAGCTGTAATAAATAAGCTGACAAAGCAGTGAAAAAGACTACTCCGTTAACTCTTATTTTTCTTACGGTCTTTATTGACCTGCTGGGATTTGGTATATTGATTCCGATTCTGCCTGCTTTCGCTACAAAACTCCTGGGCGTTGATGAAACTGCAATCGGAATTGCAATTGCAATCTATTCTTTCACTCAATTCTTTTTTAACCCGATACTTGGGCAGCTTTCGGATAAGTATGGGAGAAAGCCTGTTATTGTTCTTACACTTCTTCTGAATGCTACAGGATATTTAATATTTGCATTTACCAAAACGTATTTAGTTCTGCTTTTGTCTAGAATCATTGCTGGGATTGGAGGAAGCAGCATAGGCGTCGCACAAGCTTATATAGCCGATGTTACCACGAAGGAGAAAAGGGCAAAGGGGATGGGGCTCATCGGAGCTGCATTTGGTCTGGGCTTTGTTTTCGGTCCGATGATCGGCGGGTATTTATCTAAATTCTCATACATGGTTACGGGATTCGGCAGCGCTTCTTTCTCTTTAATGGCTTTTACGCTTACTCTTATATTTCTCCCGGAATCCAATGTAAACAGGGAGTACTCTTTACTGAGGAAAAGAAAATTAATTGATATAAGTTCCTGGAAAAGAGTATTCCGGAAACCGGATCTATCCCTCCTAATCATCCTCTTTTTCATCCTTACTTTTTCCGTTGCGAATATATACGGAACGTTTGCTCTCCTCGGCTATAAAGTTCATCATTTTTCAGATGTCCAAAACGGATACATCTACGGGATTATCGGTTTTTCTTCTGCATTGGTGCAGGGAGGATTACTTCATTTTGCGGCAAAATTCATCAGCGAAAAGAGGCTTATTATACTCGGCGCCTTCTTTATGATGACGGGATTAGCGTTAATTCCCTACAGCGGATCATTTGCTATGCTGGCAATAGATGCAATGATTCTTTCGTTCGGAACCGGAACTCTCCAGCCTACAATTCTAAGTTTAATTTCTGAAGTTGCTTCGGAAACGGAGCAGGGGATTACACTAGGAATTAATCAATCTTTATCTGCTTTAGGCAGAGTGCTCGGGCCGCTTTGGGGAGGTTTTGCCTTCGAGTTTTTAGGATATCCTTTCCCGTTTCTGACGGGTGCGGCATTTACATTTATAATTATGCTGCTTGGAATCTTTTATCTTCCTAAAATTGTTCGCGTTGAGCGAAAAGTTCCTATTCCGGGAATTTTGAACAGTGAAAATTAGAGATTAGCTATTTTTCCTTTGCCCTGGTTTATCGGATTTCGTGCCTATGAACGGGCGGTATTCTTCTAATTCTGATTTCCGGCGCAATATTCCAGTCGATTTTAGCATATTCTCCATAAGCATTGCCATATCTGTATGTTGTCATACCGCTTACCTTACCTTCATTAAACCAGATAACGGTATATTCATTTTCTTCTCTATCTAATTTCAAACTACAATACTGCCATGCTTCTCTTGCTCCATTGAACTGACGGTTCCCCGGAGTTCCCATAATTGAAAGAACATTATCTTTGTTCATCCCTGGATTAACATTGATCGAATTCTGAGAAGCCGAGCACCCGAAAATTAAAAATAAGATTAGAATAAATAAGAGCATTAATAATTTTATTTTCATAACACACCCCGTTAATATCTTATAGAACTTAATATGCACGTTATTTATTGCTGTATATTTTGTGCCAGTGCCTAAGAGTATAAATATTACTTCAAAATAAAAGGATTAAGAAGGAATTTGTTATACGGTCTATTTAATTTTGACTACACTATTTGTACTAAAAGAAGGTCAAATTCTTTCTTTTAGGATTGAAATTTATCCTAAAATTTATTCTCTATTCACATGAGAATATATTTAATAAAAGTAATGATCAGAAGCAGAGTTAAAATTATTGTAGAAGCAATGAATAATTTAGTCCAGATATTTCTTTTCGGGGGACTTCTTGTTTCCTGTCTTTCTTTACCTTTCTCTAGAAACGGTATCCCACGGATAAGCTTGGAATTACTGTAAATTTACTTCTTGCTCTTTCATCGAAAGAAAACTGAAGGGAAAGCTGCGCGAAAACATGCTCGTCTCCTGCTTCTCCGCCGATGAACCCCAGTGGATATGGATTTTTGACTTCCGCCATTAATCCGTAACCGGCTCCGATAAAAGGAGAGACGTTGTTATTCAAAAAATAGTAACGGATTTTTACCTGTTAATATAAAGTATGGTCGTAAAGTCAGTTCCTATATAAGAGCCAAAACAAACATCCAATCCCAAACCTTCACAAAAACCCAACTAAAGTTCCACAGGATTTTTTGCACGATCGGCAGATTGTGCAAATGCCGGACAGTTATTCAATAGGATTACGGTACAGAGCAATACATAAAATTTGCTCATATAAATTTTTTCTTTTGGTAATTAATTATTTTAGGCCGATTCAAATAGTTCCCTCTTAGCAAAAAATCTTATACGGCTATTTTAATGAAAGAGTAAGTTATTTCTGAAAAGCAATTTCTCAATTTTTTTTATTGAGATATTTTGATCTTCTTAAAACCAGCGCGG
>DATKLQ010000301.1:0-11874 GCA_035542335.1 Ignavibacteriaceae bacterium
CTCTCTAGCAGAAAAATATGGAACTGCACTTGGGCAGGAAACAAAAGCAAAAGGAAGAGATGTAATACTCGGCCCGTGTGTGAACATCGCAAGGATTCCGCAGGGAGGAAGAGATTTTGAAAGCTTCGGTGAAGATCCTTATTTAACCTCAAGGATTGCAGTTAATTATATAAAAGGAGTGCAGAAAGAAAATGTTGCGGCTACTATCAAGCATTTTGCATGCAATAATCAGGAATTCCAGAGAGATTTTGTTGATGTTAAAGTTGATGAAAGAGCTTTGAATGAAATTTATCTTCCTTCATTTAAAGCTGCCGTCCAGGAAGCAGGCGTTCTTTGTGTAATGTCTGCTTACAATAGATTAAACGGATCGTACTGCAGTGAGAATGAATATCTTTTAAAGAAGAAATTAAAAGATGAGTGGGGATTTAAAGGATTGGTAATGTCCGATTGGGGAGCAGTGCATAGTACAATGCCTACGGTTTTAAATGGGCTCGATCTGGAAATGCCGACAGGAGTTTATCTAAACGATTCGGCCATAACCAAAGGAATAGATGAATCATTGTTGAATGATAAAATCCGTAGAATCTTAAAAGTAATGTTTACTATCGGGCTTTTCGATTCTGATTCTAACTCTCAAAAACCAGATACAACAATATTTACAAGCAGCGAACATAAACAGCTCGCATATCAGGTAGCTGAAGAAAGCATTGTGCTGCTGAAGAATGAAAATAATATCCTGCCGATTGATACCAGGAATTTAAAAAGTATTGCCGTAATCGGTCCGAATGCCAAAACCGCCAGAACCGGGGGAGGCGGGAGCTCGTTTGTTGACCCTATCTACTCGATTTCACCTTATGAAGGACTAAAAAATAAGCTGCCTGAATCAATAAAAATAAATTTTGCAGAAGGTGTTACCTTAAACGGAGATACAAAACCGATTGATTCCCGGTTTTACACTGAGAAAATTAAAGCCGAATTTTTCAAAAACCGGGAATTACAAGGGAATCCGGTAACTAAGGAATTTAAAGAGATTAATTTCGATTGGGGTGGCGATGCGCCTTTCGAAGGATTTCCGGAAGATGATTTTTCGGTCAGATTCTCCGCAAGTATTAAAGCTCCGGTAAGCGGAGAGTTTGCTCTTAATGTAAACAGCGATGACGGAGTGAGACTTTTTTTTAACGGCAAGCTGGTAATAAACGATTGGAACGACCATGCCGCATTTACAAATACATTTAAAACAAATTTGGAAAAAGATAAAACTTATGATATAAGGATTGAATATTATGAAAACGGTGGAAGTGCAAGCGTTAAATTGGGATGGAGACTGCCGGGAGAGGATCCTTTTGAAGCGGCTGTAAATGCAGCAAAGAAATCGGATCTTGCGCTTTTGTTTGTAGGAACTTCAAATAATTATGAAAGTGAAGGATTTGACAGGCCGGATTTAATGCTTCCCGCAAATCAGGATGAGCTGATTGATGCGGTTTGCAAGGTAAATAAAAAAGTTATTGTGGTATTGAACAGCGGCGCTGCTATAGTAATGGACAAATGGATTAATAAAACGGCAGGAATTTTGGAAGTGTGGTTTGGAGGGGAGGAGATTGGAAATGCTGTCGCAGATGTTTTACTAGGAAATTATAACCCGTCAGGCAAGCTTCCTGTAACATTCCCGAAATCGTGGGAGGACTGTTCCGCATATAAAACATACCGCTCCATGGATAGTATTACTTACTATTCCGACGGCATTTTTGTAGGCTACAGGCATTTTGATAAATATAAAATTGAGCCTCTTTTTCCTTTTGGATACGGATTATCCTATACAAATTTTGAATACAGCAATTTGCAGATAAACGGAAACGAAGTAAGCCTGGACTTGAAAAACTCGGGTAATCTTGAAGGCTCTGAGATAATGCAATTATATGTTAAAGATTTGGATGCTTCGGTTGAAAGGCCTGAAAAAGAATTAAAGAGATTTACAAAGGTTAGCCTGAAACCGGGAGAAGTTAGAAAGATCAATTTTACATTAGATCAGCGGGCATTTTCTTTTTTTGACCCGGCAATAAACGGCTGGAAGGCAGAGAAAGGGGAATTCGAAATATTGATCGGAAGTTCTTCAAGGGATATAAGATTAAAAGGAGTATTCAACTTATAAGTCTGCCGGAATATTTGCAGACTTCATAATAATTTAAAATTCTTTTATACTGATTGAAGTTTCATTTGGGTTCAGGGTTACTGATCTTAATTTGATATTCACAAAGCTTGATAAGATCTATTACCTTTGCATTTCCGGGCTGTAGCTCTTCCATTTTTAGATAATACTCTAATGCTTCTTTAATTTTGCTTTTAAACCTCAGCTCTTCGGCTTTATGAAAATAATAGAGCGCTATATTGTTCAATCCGTCCAGTGCTCCAAGATGCATCGGCTGGGCTTTTAAAATCTGCTTATAAATTTCAGCAGCCTGTTCAATTCTGCCGGTTTTAAATAAGTTAGCTGCCTCCTTTGACAGCAGGTTCCCGGAATCATTTGTATTAGACTTATCATCCTCCGGGTTTGCTTCAGCAGATGAAGCTTTTAAGTCGGATTTTTTAAAAGTCTTTTCAAACTCTTCCGTGGAACTATAGTTATTTTTACTTTTGGCAAGAAAAGGGAATGAATTCATAGAAAGAATGCCCGCTATAATCAGCACTATAATTATTGCAATAAAAATTAATATTTTGCTTTTGTTTCCTTTTCTTTCTATAGCGCCGGGAATATCGGTTTTTTCTTTCTGGTTCGGAATTATTTTTACGACCTGAACGGTAACATTGTCGTTGCCTCCCCGTTCATTCGCAGTTTTAATTAATTTTTCACATGCTTCGGAGGATGAACCGGAAGAAACTATTTTAAGAATCTCATCTGGGCTGACTTTCCCCAAACCATCGGTGCACAGAATGAAAGACTGACCTATTTTTAAAAGCAATTCAGGAATGATATCAACTTTTACTTCTTTATCTGTTCCGAGCGCTCTTGCCAACACTGTTTTTAAAGGATAGTTTTCGGCTTCCCTTCTTGATAAAATTCCTTCCTTCAGCATTTCATTAACCTGGGTATGGTCCTCAGTTAGCTGAGTTATTTTATTATCTTCTATTTTATAGATTCTCGAATCCCCAACGTGGCCGATTACCGCTTTATTTTCTTTTAATGCCAGCACTACACATGTGGTTCCCATCCCTGCGAGATTATGGTCAGAGTTTTCGGATTCCCAAAAAATTATTTTGTTTGCATATTCAATTGCATTCTTTAAAGCTTCGGAAGTCTTTGTATTTTCCGAATTAAAAAATGTTTTACCGATTGTTTCGACGGCCAGCCTGCTTGCTATTTTGCCCCCGGCATGTCCCCCCATTCCGTCTGCAATAACAAACAACTGTCCTTTGCCGGAGTATAAATCCATTACGCCAACCGGGTATTTTCCAAAAGTGTCCTGGTTTTCCGCCCTAACTAAACCTATATCGGTTTTACCCGCATATTCTATTGAGAGTTTAACTTCGGATGCCATTTAATTATTCCGATAGCTGTATGTTTTATTGTTAAATTGTTTTATCATTGTTAGAACTTTGAATAAAAAATGTAAAGACAATTAATAATAATTGTTTTTTAAGATGCCCCGTTTACCGTTAACTGTTTACCGATTCTTAAGAGGATTTTCAAAATTGAATCCGAATAAGGAGGGGTTTTCGCCGATGACCGCAGCAGAAAAGATATAAAAAACATAATTATATGTTTCCTCGGGAATTCTTTCATGGTATTTTTCCAGCAGCTTCCAGAAATTTCTTTCGCGCGGATTTTCAGGCATGCTCCTGATTAATCCGATAATGTTGTTTTCGCCCCAGTTATAGGAAGCCATTACAAGGAGCCCGGATGCTTGTGCATCGGTGCTGAATATATCTTTAATGTATCTTGCCGCCGCTCCGGTGGCCTTTGGAAAGTTGTACCTGTCGTCTGCCGGATCAAAAACATTTTGATCTACAAGAGGTCCGATGTTTAAACCATATTTTTTTGCAGTCTGAGGTATAAACTGCCAGATTCCTTTGGCGTAACCGTACCTTGTCTGCGGACCTACAATCTGCTCCCTGAAATCACTCTCCTGTAGAGCCAGGTAAAAAAACTGTTCAGGCAGATTCATTCTCTTCAAGTAATTAACAACTATGTTAATGTACCCGTTCCGCTTTGCCCGCTCCAAAGCATTTTTAAGTCTTTCGCTCGATTTCCATTTATTTATATAATTTTTTACTTCATCCAGGAAGTCCTTGGGCATTAGGATTTCACACTCGCCGAAAACCCTTGCAGTCTGAATTATAAGCCTGTCCTCCTCATTTAAATCATAAATGCCAAGCTCCTCAACCAGCTGATTATAATTATTTTCCATCTGCTTGTGCTTCGAATCTATCCGTGAAAGTGCATTCCCTAGAGAGTTATCGCCGGAATTTTTAAGACTTTCCCTTAAACCTGAAATCTCCAGTTCCAGCGATTTCATATCATAAAAGATATTTTCTGCGAGAGATTTCTGCTTGTTTTCCTTTATCTGCTGATAAACCGCGTAACCTGCCGCAATTAAAGCTATTGCACCGATTACAATAATTATTCTTAAGTATTTTGTAGAATGTTTTTTCTGTACTAGTTTGAATGCCTCCCTCATCATCCTGGTATGACTGCCGATTTCACGGCCGTCGCCGGATTCATCAAAGTAATGTCTAATATATTTTGTTACGGAAGGATCTTCGACAGAAAAGGAATCTGTGGCGGGTATTTTTTCTTTCGGAGCATCTAATTCAAAAGATTCGCAGAAGGTAAAATGAAGAATAGGACCGCTGTTTCCAAGCTGAAGCGTAGCAGCATTTTTTAATTTAGTTTTTTTAATCTTACTCCCGTTTAGGAATGTACCGTTGCTGCTGTTTTTATCAGAAATCCACCATGAATTATTTTCTTTTATTACTTCAACATGAACCCGGCTGACCATTCCTTCATCGATCTGAATTGAGCATTCTTCCGATCGCCCGACAGTAAAATTATTTTGAAAATAGTATTCTCTTTGAGCAGATTTCCCCTTTTCAATTTTCACCTTAATAATTTTAGGAGTGTAATGCTGCTTTTCTGATATCTGCGTTTGATTCATCACTTCAATAAAATCATCTTCTTCTGAGCATTAAAACCGGGTGCTTCCAGAGACGCTATGTATACGCCGCTCGATAACCGGCTGGCGTTGAATTCCACTTCAAAGCTGCCTGCATCAAAAACCTGGTTATCAATCAAGGTGGTTACAAGCTCGCCTAAAATGTTAAAAACCTTTATTGAAATTTTTTCCGATTTTGGGAGTGAAAATCTTATTACGGTCTTTGGATTAAAAGGATTAGGATAATTCTGGTAAAGCTGGTGAGTAAGCGGGAGCAGACTCCTCTTTATCTCATTAATATAATTGTCTGTACCTATAAATAATTTAAAAGGATTGAATTGATGAACAGACCTGAATTCAAATTTATCCTTATCTCCAATGTCGTATAAATTCTTCAATGTCGCATCAAAAAGATAAATATTATAATTCTTAAAATTATTTTCTCCATCAATTTTTATTTTCATTGATTGATTCGGAACGGATTTAATCTCAAGATCAAATTCCTGTCCCTCTCCAATTGATGGTCTTTCTTCAATGAATAGATATTTTTCTCTTTTAGGCAATTCATTTCTCAGAAGCGAAATCTTTTCATTCTGAAAATCGCCGGGCGGAGAGAAATAATCCTTTTCGTCGATTCCCTCACTTGATCCGGGATCAATCCCGACAAATACATCGGATAATTCCGTGTCATTTGATTCCTCAATTGAAAGCTTTAAAAACTTCTCCGGATCGGACGGGAACGGATTATCATTATTCTTCTTCCCTAATGAACCGCCGATTTCATAAGGGATTTTGAGGGAGGGTAAATTTGTGGAATCATTATAAAAATAATAACCTTCATACGGTTTCATTTCCGATGCATTCGACCAGCTTCCGTTCCAAGAATAAATCACCTTATTTGCAGGAAGCGAATTTAAATTCCTAATGCTGCTCCATTGAGCGGTTCTTTCAAACGGGTTTGAAATTAAATTCCATCCGGGATGCAGAGGGATTGAATATGTGAAATCAGCTGTGTTTAAGGAAACTGTATTTACCTGCTGACTAATAGCCATGGGATTTTTTCCAATGACCCAGTATGCCTTCCCCGGAGAAAATGTAAAATCGGATTTGTGCTCAAGATAATTCTGATCGCTGCCGTTATCCCAATAAACACTCCAGTCGTAATCAAAATTCCCCGTCAATTGAACCGGGATCGAAGCACTTCCCGGGACACTTACTATTCTGAAATTATTGGAGTTATCGACGCTCCCGAAAGATTTATTGACGGATAATGAAATACTTGCCGGGTAGCTGAATCCTGTCCCTGCAAGGTTTACCTGGTTCGGACTACCCGCAGCGTTATGCTGTATGGTTAATGATGCATTATAAACCTTTGCTTCAGACGGTTTGAAACTTACGGTAACCTTTAAGCTGTCTTTCGACGGTAAAGTAAACGCAGAGGTATCTGCGGTAAAAGCATTGTCGGTGCTTGAAATTTGGGAAACTTGAAGGCTTGCTACTCCTTCATTTTTGATATAAAAGAATTGCGTGCTGCTGCTGCCGGTAAACAGCGTTCCGAAGTTCAAAGAGGTTTTTGAAATAGTGAATATTGCCACCGGGTTGGCTGTTCCTTTCCCGCTTAAATTTACCGATGCAGGGCTTCCCGATGCATTGTAGGAAATAGTTAATGAAGCATTATAATCTTTAGCTTGGGTTGGGATGAATGTAATAGTGACTTTATGGCTGTCCTTAGCGGAAACCGTGAAATTTCCTGAATCAATTTTAAATGTCGTATCACTGCTGGAAATGCCGGTGATCTGAAGATTTGCGGTGCCCTCATTCCTCACATAAAATGATCTTTGAATACTATTGTTAACAGTTACCGAAGGGAAATTTACGGCATTGGCAGATAAGCTGAATATTGCAACAGGATTGCTTACACCTTTGCCGCTTAAGCTTACAACGCTCGGATTCCCGGCGGCATTATGGGTTATTGTAAGCGAAGCATTATAACTCACTGCCGCAGCAGGAGTGAATGTAATATTAATTTTATGACTGTCAGATGAAGCAACTGTAAAACTGGTTGAATCTATTGTAAATACAGAATTATCGGAAGTAATGTTTGAAACGGACAGAGGGGCATTTCCGTTATTCTTTATATATAAGGATCTTGAGACGCTGGAATTAACGGTTAGATCGGGAAAATTTATTGTTCCGGCAGATAAAGCTATAATAGGTGCAGTTGTTCCGGAAGTTCCGGTTCCGCGCAGACTTATTGTATCAGGATGATTAGATGCATTACCGTATACTAATAAAGTATCCTTAAACGCAGATGCACTACCCGGAGTAAAAGTTACGGTAATCTGAGTGCTGTCATTTTGGGGGATAGTTAAATTTGCGGCGGTAACTGAAAAGGAATTATTTCTATGGATTAGACTGTCGATTACAAAGGGTGCAGAGCCGGTATTTCGAATGATGAATTTCTTTGAGGCACTGCTGTCTGTTTTTACATTTCCGAAGTCTAAGGCATCGGCAGAAAAATTTACGATAGGAAATAACGCAATATACCTGGCCAGCGCAAAATCGTAGCTGAAGCCGTCGTTTGATGCGCCGGCAGCAACAACTTTCCCGTCAGGTTGAATTAAAACAGATAAATTCAAGTCCAGCCTTTCATCAAAATCGATTACTGCCTGGCCATTGGATCCGAAAGTACTATCTATGCTTCCGCCGGTATTATACCTTAGCAATACAAAATTATAAGTGCTGCCGTTATTAATGCTGCCGCCCACAATGATTTTCCCGTCGGCCTGCAGGGCAGCAGAATTTCTTAAGGCCACCAGGCCATCTATAGTAGAAACTACTTTTCCGCCCGAGCCGAAGGTATTATCCAGAGATCCGTTGGAATTTAATCTTATTAAGGTCAGTACGACATTTGAATTTACGCTCGAAAGACCTGCGACAATTATTTTCTGGTCGGGTTGAATTAAAACCGTGTTGCCGTAATCAACAGAAGAGTTATCTATATCGAGAGTAAATATTCCGTCAGAGTCAAAAGAATTATCCTTTGAACCGTCCGGATTATATCTCACAACAGCAAGGTCATAATTTGTACCGATGTTGGTAGTTCCTGCAACTACAATTTTACCGTCCTGCTGTATTGCTACAGAGTTTGCGACATCAGTAGAATTACTTGAAATATCGGTAAAGACAATTCCGTCTCCGTCAAAAGCCATATCCAATGAGCCGTCCGAGTTAAATCTGACAACTGCAAAATCATTACTAGCTCCGTTGAGAGCATAGCCGGCAAGAACTATTTTACCATTACTTTGAACTGCGACGGCATTTGCTGCATCATTGGCGCCTGTCAGGTCCTGTGTTTCATTACCGCCCCCCGGGAAAGAAAAATCCAAGCTTCCATCCGGATTAAATCTGCTAAGAAGAAAATCATTATTAGAGCCGTTATTAAAACTACCTGCAACAACTATTTTATTATTGGGAAGCACGGTAACAGCATTGCCATTGCTGGAAGCTCCCATATTATTTAAAATCCTGCCGTGAACTATAAGTGAAGTATCGATCGTTCCGTCGGAATTATATCTGGCAAGTGACATATTCGAGTATGTAGTATAAGAGGTGCCTGCAACTATAATTTTACCGTCATTCTGATAAGCAATTGAATAACCTAAATCGGTTGAATTACCCATATCGGTCGTAGTCATTCCATTTGATCCGAATAAGTTATCGAGCGAACCGTTATCGTTAAATCTTACAACGGCAAAATCATTACCGTCGGAAAAAGTCTGCACTCTGCCTGATAATACTATTTTTCCGTCGGGTTGAAGAGCAGCCGAATATGCTTCAGCCTCCGAAAGACCCGCCTTTGAAATTCCATTTGTTCCGAATGAATTATCAGCAGTGCCGTCAGAATTATATCTTGCTATGGTAAAATCACCAGATCCAACGGTATGCTCGGAAAACCCAGCAAGGATTATTTTACCGTCTGATTGAATCAGAACCGAATTTCCCTCGTCATAAGAGTTTTCAGAAATGTCTGTTTTTACCTTACCGTTAGAACCGAAATTTAAGTCAAGAGAGCCGTCCGCATTATACCGTGCGAGTGCAAAATCATAACTAGTTCCGTTATTTGCCTGCCCGGCAACAACTATTTTAGCATCCGGCTGAACAGTAACTGAATTAGGGATATCATCGGAACCAAAATCCGTAAAAACCCTGCCTGCGGTACCAAAGGTACCGTCAAGGCTTCCATCGGAATTAAACCTAGCGATTCCGAAATCGTAATTACTGCCGTTATCATATGCTCCCGCAGCAACAATCTTTCCGTCGGGCTGAATGACTGCCGAAACAGGTGAACCGCCAAAATTTATTATTACTCTGCCGTCAGTATCCAAAGTAGGGTCAAGCGAACCGTCTGAATTATATCTGGCTAGAGCAATCCCGATATTGATACCATCATAGGCATAACCCGCAACTACAATTTTACCGTTTTCCTGGACTGCGACCGAATAAGCATTATCCAGTGTACTGCCGAAATCAGTTGTCACTTTACCGGCTGTTCCGAAGGTGGAATCCAATAAACCATTTGAATTATATCTTACTACAGCAAAGTTGTTATCCGATCCGTTAGCTGATGTACCCGCTACAATTATTTTTCCGTCCGGCTGAAGCGCTAATGCCTGCCCGCTGCTGGTAATGTCCTGTGAATTATTAAAATCAGTTGTAACTCTTCCCTTCGCGCCAAAAGTTTTATCCAATGTTCCGTCTTCGTTATATCGGACCACATTGAAATTCGCGTCTGAATTGAAACCGTTGTATGCATAGCCAGCCACAAGAATTTTTCCGTCAGGCTGCACCACCGTGGAATAGCCCCACTCATCATAGGAGGGAATAATATTCGTAGTTACTTTTCCTCCGGTTCCGAATCCCTCATCGAGCTGCCCTCCCTGGGGGAAAGCCGAAAAAGAAGTTACTAAAAATGCAGCTACAGTATAAAATTTGAACATATATATTCCATGATAATTGTTTTTATTATTTTTTTGGGAATCAAAAGAAATAAATGTGTTCTATATAAGGAATGTACTATTGGAAAGAATTAATAAGAAGATTATTTGAAATTTACATCGAGAACAACAGGATGACCGGCAATACTAATATCCGAATTATATATTACCTCACAATAAGAAATATTAAAATCAATTTTGCGTGTAAGAACGATACTTGTACGATCATAGTAGCATGCAATCCAGTAATTGCGTTTGCCATTTTCGGCAAGATACCAAATTGATCTGGGGTACCCGTTAAATTTATCTTCTTTATCCGGAACAAGAGAGGTTTTTTCCTTCGGATGACCCTCAAAGATTCCAATGGATGTCAATTGTAACCGGACATCATCTTCAAATGATTCCCACCCAGGTTCAATATTAACGAGAGCCTGTTTTACAATAATTTTATCGGGATAAACCAATTGGTCTGGAAATCCATTGGATTGATTAATACCAATCAAGATCCAGCCAAATATTATTATTGTTAAAGAGATTAGAACTTTGCCCATACGCATCTTACTCTATTACTGAAAATGCATCACCGTCATTACTAGGGCTTCCCGCTCCTCCTTTAAAACGTATTTGGCGTTTTAGTACAGCACCTTGTGCGCGCCATTGATCATATACCCAAATACCTATTCCATCCTGGCTCACATAAATAGCTGCATGATTCCCTGTTTTTAGATTTGCATATTTTCCAGCTGAGTCAAAAGTAGCAATAGCTGTACCTTTACTTATTTTAAGATTGCCTCGAACCGCCGCTCCTTTCTTCCAAGTTGAAGTATTCGGAGCTGAAGCTGCTTCCTGCACGAAAGCAACACATTCTCCGGTTCCTACTTTTTTACCATCGTAAGATTCAGGCACAAGACAGATATATGGCATTTTTTCTCCTTTAAAAAAGACTTATAATCAATTTATATTGATAAAATATTCGATTTATTTTTTTTCAAACCATCTTAAAAATTGCTAATTAAAGAATGATATTTATTGCTTCATTGACTGATCTCAATATTATCATGTAGATCAATTCCCTTGCGGTCTTACCGGGGGTTCACCAATTTTTATTGGCGGTGGAGGTGTATTATTATCCTTCCCTTTTCCACCTCCAATTAGAACAGCTGCTAATCCACCTGCAACCAGCGCTCCGCCCCCGGCATAATAATACCAGGCTAAACCCCCGCCTGTCTGAAGCGAGATCTTTAGTTCGTAATTTTTTAACTCGGCCTTTTTTCCCAATTCATCAGCGAATCCCCACAAAATTGATTTATTATTTCCAGGTTGCACTTTATCTATGTCCCCCGAGATATTTTTCAGGTCGACAACGTTTTTTGTAGTCTTATCTATTAGCCCCAGATCTATATTATATACTTCATTTTTATCTGCCGATAAATCATAAGTAATTTTTATTTTATCAGGTTCTCTCTCAAGTTTAATGTTTGTGATCCGGCTGTCGAGCGAGTAAATATTCGGAAGAAGGTTTATGTCCTCCTCAAGGTTTATTTGAAGAGCAGTGGTTTGCCCTCCGGGGATATTTATTTCTCTTTCGTCAGTTTTATATCCGAAAGCCTCGGAAAGCAGCCTATATTTTCCGGCTTCGATACTTTGCTTTTTGTTTCCCGTCCACTCTTTTACCAGGTTCCCGCCGCTGTAGAGCTTGTAATCTGTTTCATTCGAGTTTGAAGAAATCT
>DATKLQ010000302.1:0-2264 GCA_035542335.1 Ignavibacteriaceae bacterium
GTCGAGCCAGGGCGAAAGGGAAGGGTAGGTGTTGGGAAAATAAAATTTATAATGAAATAGATTTTATAATGAATTTGAATAAATCAGTTTTAAAAAATGAACAGTTATAAAAATATAAAGCGGTTGTATAATGAATCCATGCAATCACTTCAAATCATGCAAACGAAGATGGCATGCAACCATGCAACCATGCAACCATGCAACCACCGTAAACATGGTGGTCATGCAACCATTCATTCATTCATCCATTCAATCGTTTTGTTTATGTTCATCGCCTTACTTCCATCTTCACTTTTTTCCCAAAGCCTTCGGGGCTCGGTGAATGACGGAGTCGATTTTTATAAGCAGAAAAAATATACCGATGCGGAGGTAAGATTTAAAAAAGGATTGGATGCAGATCCGAACAGCTTTGAAGCTAACTTCAATCTTGGCGATGCCTATTATAAGCAAAACAATTATGGCCAGGCGTTAAATGCATATAATACTGCATTAAGTGAAGCAAAAACAAATACTCAGAAAGCCGGTGTGTATCACAATATGGGGAATTCATTATTAAAATCTCAAAAGCTGGAGGAAAGCATTAATGCATATAAGAATGCATTAAGGCTTAATCCCAATGATCAGGAAACGAAGTATAACCTTTCATATGCTCTCGCCCAGCTGAAAAATCAGCAGAACCGGCAGAATCAGAACAACCAAAACCAAAATCAAAACCAGAATCAGAAAGATCAGCAGAATAAAAACCAGGATCGGCAGAAGAATCAGAATCAGAACCAGGAAAAGAATAAACCCGATCAGAACCAGCAGGCTACCCAGGATAATGTGAAACAGCGCGAGAAAGATAAAATTTCAAAGGAAGAAGCGGAAAGAATACTCCAGGCACTCAAGAATAATGAAAAAGATTTACAGAAAAAGTTAAGAAAAAAGGTCGCTGTACCGGTTGAGACTGATAAGGACTGGTAGTTTAGGAAAGTAGGGAGTATGGAGTAGAGAGTATGGAGCAGAGCAGTAATATTTTAATCTTAATTAATATGAAAAGTTAAGTAGTCTCCGATTAACTATTAACGCTTAATAAAAGGAACTCAAGAAATATTTTTTTGTTTCAGCAGTGAAAATGAGAATAATATTTTATATAGCCCTGAACCTGATTTTGCTGCAGTCAATTCTATTTCCGCAGTCATTTGTTGCTAGCGTAAGCGGCAATCCCGTTGCATTGGATGAACAGTTTGAAGCAACATTTACCTTTTCGGGAAGAGACGTAAACAAAATTAAAAATTTTACTCCTCCGGATTTTGGTAATTTTCTCGTAATTTCAGGACCGAATCAATCCACAAGCATGCAGATAATCAACGGTGCTGTTTCTTCGGAAATCAGCTATTCATATTACCTTCAGCCGAAGAATGCCGGGAAATTCACAATTGGAAGCGCTTCCATAGTCTATGATGATAAGACTTACAAAACAAATCCTCTATCTATTGAAGTAAAAGCCGGAAGAAGCAACGCAAATAAAAAAGGAAATGAGCAGGATGCTGCAGCTGAGGATAAAGAAATTCAGGATAATTTGTTTATCCGGGCAGTTGTAGATAAAAGCCGACCCTACGTGGGAGAGCAGGTGACCGTAACATATAAACTATATACAAGATTAAATATTGCTTCCCAAATGTCTGTTTCCAAGCTTCCTTCATACCAGGGATTCTGGGCGGAAGAACTGGAGACTTCTTCAAACATTTTGTTTACCACTGAAGTCTACAACGGCAAGCAGTACCGTGTCGGAATTTTAAAAAAGGCTGCATTGTTTCCAAGCCAGTCCGGCGAGCTTACCATTTCTCCCTTTGAGCTTAATGTCCCGGTACAGGTTGAAAAAAAGAGAAAGAAAGGGAACAACTTCTTTGATGATTTCTTTAATGATCCCTTCTTTAACCGTGAAATGGTAGATTACGCAGTCAAATCCAATTCGGTTAAAATTAATGTGCTGCCGCTCCCCGAAGATAAACCGGCATCGTTTAACGGTGCGGTAGGTTCATTCTCCTTAAGTTCCGATTTGAACAAAAAAAATGTAAAGACAAATGAGCCGCTTTCATTAAAAATTAATCTCTCCGGTGCCGGGAATATCCAGCTGCTGAATATTCCGGAAGTTAAGTTCCCGCAGGGCTTTGAAAAATATGAACCTAAGGTTACTGACCAGATAAACAGAAAAACAGAGATTTCCGGCAGAAAGACATTTGAATACCTGATTATTCCCAGAACTTCGGGGAAAAAAGAGA
>DATKLQ010000303.1:0-10789 GCA_035542335.1 Ignavibacteriaceae bacterium
TCTACAGTTGCAAAAGAAGCACCACCACCCGATCTGGGCAAGTTCAACCAGGGATTCAAGTTTCGTAGTGTATTCTGTATTTGAATTTTCGTTCATAGATTGACTCTCCACTTAACCCGGATCATGTATTAAAACATACTATAAATCTTTTAACCTTACCCTGTCGAGGCAAATATTGCTTTTTGGACAACCTCGTGGACCAATTTTATTTTAACATGTTCCTATTCTTCCAGCATTATTTCATTATATTTTTCTTCAATGTCTTTTATCTCGGCATTCTTTAATAATACAAATTCTTTTTCGCGGGCTCTTTTAGACAAAGTGCCATTGTTCTGCTCAAGGAACCGGATTAATAAAGCAACGGTTTTATCGGGCATTTGAAAGTTATCTTCCAGCCAGGCTTTCATTGCATCGTATTTCTGAAGATATAAAACTTCGTCCGGGATAATTCGATCAATAGTATAATTGACACAATCGAATAAAAATTCAGCTTGTAAAGTTGCATCAAAATAACGGTAATAATCGCAGGTTTCATTTAATACTTCAACATTATTGTCATCGGTCTTTTTCCACTCAACAAAGTCGAGCAGCGGAAGAGAATAGCTTTGAAGTACATTTCTATAATCTTCAATCTTTTCTAATATTGCAGCAGAAACCGGAAATATCATTCCCTGGGGAGTGTATTTCATTACTGAAAGTATATGATTGATCAGATAGCGGTGTATTCTTCCATTGCCATCTTCAAATGGATGGATAAAAATAAAACCGAAAGCAATTTTTGCAGCTGTCAGGACAGGATGGAAATTGTTTGTCTCTAATATTTTTACAGTATCGAGTAACCCATTCATTAAAGTCTCAAGGTCCTGCCATCTGGCTGAAATATGCTCAGGAATAGGTTCACCGGTTTTGCGATCATGTTCGCCAACAAAGCCGCCTTCAGTTCTGTAACCCATTCTTATAAAACGACTATCGCCAATAACAATATTCTGAAGACGCAGAAGCTCATCTTTACTTAATGGCTTACTGCCTGCCTGACCAATTGCTTTACCCCAGCGGACAGCACGGCTATGAACAGGGCTTTCACCCTCGATTGTAAAAGATGCTTTCGAATCTTTTAACAGAAGAAAAGCTGAGGTACGGAGTAATATATCTTTATGTACTTTCCTGATAGACAAATTAACTTTTTCAGTGAGATTATCTTCTATATACTTTTCAAGCTTAGCTGTTTTAAAAATAAGGGGACAGAAATCGTTAGTGCCTGGTAAATTATTTTTAATACGATGCCTTCTGGAACTTATACTGACAGGAGAAGAATATTGAAGTTTATCATCTATCAGCGGGACATAATTACCTTCCTTTAAATCAATAACAGATAATTGTTTCTGCACTAGCCACTCATATAAAAACCAAATCTTCCTGGTATATATGCTTAATGGTTCTTTTTTTATCCATTCTTCAATCGTGGGCTGGTCTAACTTTTCGAATAATTTTTTAAAGAATAACAGATTTATACCTTCATATTTTAGTGCAAAGACCAAATGATTGTAAAGAGTATCCAGTGGTTGATGTTTTACCGTATAAACGTTCCAGCCATCAACTGAATATTTTTTATGTTTTTTACTTATTAAAGAAAGTTGGTTTGGTATTGGTACCTTTAGGTTTAAGGTATCTATAATAGCCCCATATCCAATTAAATTTCCCTCTTCCGGAGTTTCTCTATCGTGAAAAACATTTATAGCACGTGAAAAACGTTTATTATTCATAATATATTCCGAAAAATGTTTACCAATAATATATATGAAAAATGTTTAAAATCTATGAAAAATATATATTTAATATAATTTTTTATGAAAAGTATTTATTATACACATGAATAAATGTAGGCTGTAAAGGAATTGAGAGTTCAACCAATTATTTGAGACTAGTTGACGATCATTAATACAGACATACATTCATACTGTATAATTGGATAATTGTATGGATGTATGATATCTTACCAAATTTTACAAAATATTTTCGAGGATACGATGCCTCTTTTTATGTTATGAATCCAACTGTCTTTAAACATTTTATAAAACGTTCATCATTTCGTACACTTTGCCATTCAGGATCTACATTAATAAAGTGTAATTTAGGATCAACCATTTTAACAGACTCTTCCACCCAGTGCAGTGCTTCTTCCTGTTTTCCTGCATGACTGAATAATATTGCTATGTCATATGGAGAGAGATAATGTGATTTATACACTTCAGCAAGGATAAAAGCAGCTGTTCCAATAGCATTATGAATTCCAGCCTGTTCCATAGCCCGAACAATTTCATTCTGACCCATAAATGCAAAATATTTCTTGCAGGCTTCTACAGCTTCTTCTTTTCGATTCATTAAAGAAAAAGTACGCCATAAATACCATAAACCCCACCACAAAGGAGAATTAAGTTCCAGATATTTTGAAAGTCTCTTAACAACAAATTCATATTTAAATTCGTAGAAATCCGGGAAAGAGGCAACCGCATTATTATAATCTGAAAGCGGATCAATTATTAAAGCTCTCCCGATTAATTTTCTCGCAAATCCAAATTGACCCCATGATACGCGGTTTATACTATAAAGTCTCAATGCTTCCACACTATTTGGATTCAATTCTAAACTACGTCTCCAAGTTGATTCTGCTTCAGTCCATTTCCATTCAAAGCAAGCACAAATAAATCCCAAGAGTTCGAACCCGCCACTAAAAGTTTGGTCAATCTCAAGTATCTTCTGAACATATTTCTTTGCATCTTGTAAAACGTCACAAGTTCGTTTCAAGCCATAGTAAGCTCTACTTACTTCACACCCAGACAAATACGTATAAGCTGGAGCACAGTTAGGGTCTTTTTCAAGAGCCTGACGGAAATATTCAATAGCTTTGTTATACATACTTAAATTTTGCTGATTATAGATATAATATCCTTGCAGATAGAGATTATATGCTTCAATGTTATCTGTATATTTCTTGATGATTTTTTCTTTTTCAACTTCAAAAAGTCTAATCTTTAAAATGTCTACAATAGCCAGTGAGATTTCATCCTGTATTTTGAAAATATCTTTTAACTCCTTATCATATCTATCAGACCAAAGATGGTAACCATCCATAACATTTATTAGCTGTGCAGTTATTCGAAGCTGGTTACCGGATTTTCTTATACTCCCTTCTAACACTGTTCTGACATCAAGTTTTCTTCCCATTTTCCTAACATCATAACTTCCCCCTTTAAATGTAAAAGCAGAGGTGCGGGCAACTACTCTTAGATCTGTTATTTTGGATAATCTGTTTATCAACTCTTCTGTCAAACCGTCACAAAAATATTCCTGTTCTGGGTCCGCACTCATATTTACAAATGGCAATACTGCTATTGATTGTGAAGGTCTGGGGGCAGGTAATTGAAAAGATTCCTCTTGCTTGTTTTTAATATTCTTTAAATCTTCTATCAAATATCCTAAATCCTCATACCTGTCTTCTCTTTCTTTAGCGATACACTTCTCTAAAATTGTAATTAACCTTTCAGGAATATCTTCTCTGAATTTCTTTACATCTTCCGGTTCCTGATTTAGAATTAAATAAACCAATGCCTGTTCATAGTCTGCTTTAAAAGGATGATACCCTGTTAGCATCTCATACAATATTGTTCCTAATGACCATATGTCAGTTCTATTATCAACTTTCTCTCCCTTTATTTGTTCGGGCGACATATAGTCCATAGTACCGAATTTCATCCCTATTCTCGTAAACTGAGTTTGGTCTATTTTCTTTGCTCATATCTGTCCAAAACGATGAAATAAAATAAATAAAAATCCCTCAAAAAAAGGTAGTAAGTTTATTTCGCCAAAAACAAATAACTAACCTTTTAACGAGGGAATAATGGTAAATGTAACACTTTTTAGTCAGATAGTACATAATCTTGATAGAAATATATTTTCAAAAATGTTATAGGTTAGATAAATTGAAAGTAAATCAAGTTTATAAACCGGGGTTAGCCGCATGAGTTCAGGGCGCTTCTGTTAACAGAATTACTGCCTATAAGGCAAGTCCTGACGCCTCGGTACGAAGACTCAATCCGATATTTGGACTTGGCGGTCATAACCCCGTATAAAAATTTAAAATAAAGTTTTTCAAAATCAAATTACGTTTGCTAAGCTAATTGGTGAAATAAGTGTTAACCTGCCTTGCCATCAGGCAGGTTCGTGGCTTATTCTTAGCCACTAATTAGCACGAATTACACTAATTGATAGAGGAAAATTTTTTAAAAAAAGATTAGTCCTTTCAAAAAGAGTTAAAAGGCTGGGAAATCCTGCCCCTTTTTATTTTATTAAAATCATCTTTCTTGTTTCAACAAAGCTGCCTGCTTTAACCTGGTAGAAGTAAACACCGGTTGAAAATCCACCCGCATTCCATCTTACTTCATAAGTACCTGCCGGATTTTCTTTATTAACTAATGTTTCCACTTCCCTTCCGAGTATATCATATATTTTTAATGTTACAAAAGATTCTTTGGGTAGTGCGTACCTTATTGTCGTGCTCGGATTAAACGGATTAGGGTAATTCTGGCTGAGCATATATAATTCGGGAATTTTGGTTTTTTCTTGATTAGTTATGCCTGTTGCGGGATCTCCGGAATAACGAATTAAAGTAAAAACCGAAGAATTTCTATCCGGGGTTTCGGAATAACCGCCCACAATCATTTTCCCATCATTCTGAATTGCTAAGGATGATGCAGCACTATTGGAATTTCCAATATGGGAAATCAAAACACCGTTTGTCCCGAATGTATTATCCAACGTTCCGTCTGCATTATAACGAAGTAAAGCCGGATCAAAGCTTGTTTGATTATTATTAAGCAAGCCGGCTGCAATTATTTTTCCATCACTCCGGATTAATACTGAACTTGCACTAGTAGAGAGACTTCCAACCTGTGTGTTTACAATGCCATTTGTTCCAAATGTGCTGTCTAATGCCCCGTCTGTATTATAACGTGCCAAAGCTAATTTATATTTTCCCCCGTTTAAAGAGATACCTCCTGCTACTATTTTCCCGTCACTCTGAAGCGATATTGAATTTATTCTATCTTCGATTCCTAAAGCAGTAGTTACAATTCCGCCTTCTCCGAAAGCTGTATCTAATGTACCTGTCGGGTTATAACGAACAACTGCAAATTCATCGTCATTCCCGATTCTAGAAAAACCGGCTGCAATAATTTTTCCATCACCCTGGATTAGAATTGAATTAACATAACTAAAAAAGGAACTTAAAATCCGCGTCGATGCTATTCCTCCAGGCCCGAATTGATCATCCAGAGTCCCATCTGAATTATAACGGGTTAATGTAAATACTTCAACTACACCATTATCAGAAAAACCTCCGGCAATTATTTTACCGTCGTTTTGGATTGCTACTGAATTTGCCTCTGACCCCGACGTGCCAATCGGAGTAATTACAATACCATTGATACCAAAGCCGTCATCTGGAAAGCCATTCTGTTTATATCGAATTAAAGTAAAATTATCGAAACCCCCGTTATTAGAAGAATAACCGGCGACCACTATTTTTCCGTCACTTTGAACTGCAACAGACTGCGCAAGATCATCTGCTGATCCAGGCTGGGTGACTGCAATTCCGTTTGTTCCAAAAGTATTATCTAAAGTTCCATTAGAATTATAACGCACCGCTGTGAATTCAAAAAAGCCTGCTATGCCCGAAGTACCTGCTGCAACTATTTTTCCGTCATTTTGAACTGCTATTGATGACAATAATCCGAAGGAGTATCCAATGGGGGTAGTAACAATTCCATTCTCACCAAATGTGTTATCTAAATCCCCGTTTATATTATAACGATTTAAAACAAAATAAGACGCATCAGGATTTAGCAGACTGCCTGCCGCAGCTATTTTCCCGTTGGGCAGGCTTAACACTGATGTTGCATAATTATCTGATGTTCCGACAGGGGTTATTACAACGCCGTTAGTTCCAAATGTATTATCAAAAGCTCCATTTGAATTATACCGTGCAATTGTAAAATCAGAATTGCTTCCGGTACGTGAATAACCTGCTGCAATAATTTTCTCATCAATCCCAATTGAGACCGAAAATATATTGGCACCGTTGTCTCCAATTTTATTAGCTACAATACCATTTATTCCAAATGAATCGTCCAAAGTTCCATTTAAATTGTACCGTACTAATGTAAAATTACTAACACCGGAATTACCTGCTGCTACGATTTTCCCATCGCTTTGAAATGATAAAGAATTTGCAATACCGCTTAAAAGACCAATCGGGGTAATTACTATGCCATTTGTCCCAAACGTATTATCCGGAGCCCCATTAGAATTATAACGTGCTAACATAAAGTCATAAAAAATATCATTCTCAGTATCATAACCTGCGACTACAATTTTTCCGTCATTCTGAATTACTAGTGAATTAGCATCAGCATCAGAGGAATCAATCTTTGTAAGTACAACACCGTTAGTTCCGAATGTATTATCTAAAGCTCCGTTTGGGTTATAACGAAACAATGCAATTTCAGATTGTGTCCCTACCAAAGTACCGCCGGCAAAAACTATCTTCCCGTCAGTTTGAACAGCTACTGATGATGCAACATCACTAGATCCGATATTATTGGTAATAATACCGTTTTCACCAAATGTACTATCCAAAGAGCCGTCCTGGTCATAACGGGCTAAAGCAAAATCATTATCTTGTCCGTTACCTGTATAACCTGCGGCTACTATTTTCCCGTCATTCTGGATGGCTATTGATTTAATGAAGCTATCATGGATTCCAATCTTTGTCAAAACTATTCCATTAGTTCCGAATGTATGATCTAACATTCCATTCGTATCATACCGGGCTACTGCAAAATCAGAATTATTCAAAGCCAATGCACTCCCGGCTACAATTATTTTCCCATCACTCTGGACGGCAGAAGAATTCGGTTGACAGTTACTGGTAAGGTTAAAAGCAGTATTTACTATACCGCCCTGTCCGAATGTTGAATCAAGCTGATCTGCCTGGGGGAAATTATCTTTCGATAACACCAAATAAATTAAAGCAAAGAAAATTATACGAAAGCTTTTAGAATATTTCATAATAATGTCTTTTTAGTTTTCTTTTTTTGTTTTATTAATATTGTAATTGTTCCCTGGTTATTTCTCGGGTTATTACCGGAATATCCGATATGATTATAGTGATTTAATTTTTACCCTTTAAGGAAATTCTTTTAAAATGAATAATAATTAGTAATTCATATTGCATAAAGTTGGACATAATATTTTATAAAAGAATAATCATTTTATATTTAGAATTTTTAGTAATTAATAATCAAAAAGAGAGCATTCAATAAGCAGAGCATTACTTCAGTTAAATGAACTAAATAAGGAGAACACGTTTCCGAATCCGGATTATCTACATTTGATTGGAGTTTTAAAAGAAAAATGAAAAAGCAGCAAATAAGAAAAATTGAATAGGAACTATAAATAAGCTATTGAGATAAGGACTGTTAATCAATGAAAGCTGTCAGAGCAGCCGGTAAAATCATTATTGTGTGACAATAATCAACCCTTTAATACAAATTTTCCCTGCTTTTCATAATTCAACCTATCTTCACTTATCATATGCCTTGTCTATAGGCTGGGCGATGAACAAGTACCAATTTAACATCAGCATGATTACAAGACGTCTATATAACACTTCCTCTAAATATTATGCGCAGACAAGAATATCTGCGCTACTATAAGTTATTCCTTATTTCAGCAATACAAGCTTTTTTATAGCTGCAAAATTTCCTGCCTTCAATCTATAGAAGTAAACTCCGCTCGATAATCCATGAGCATTCCATGTTACCTTATAACTGCCGGCCGGTTTTTCTTCGTTAACTAAGGTTGTTACTTCTTTACCCAGTAAATCATAAATCCTCAAGCTCACAAATTCTTTGTTGGGAGTCTGAAACCGGATGGTGGTTGTTGGATTAAAGGGATTAGGGAAATTTTGCAAGAGTTCGAAGGTTTTTGGTATTTCCGAAACTGATTTATTATTAACATCGGTAATGAATAATCCTACTGACCAAAATCCTGTCTGCAAAATATTATTTGTTCCCTGCATCCTGCCGGTAAATATTTCACCTAATGTCGAACAAAGTTGAAAGTTCTGGTTTGAAGCATTGACGGTTCCTCCAGAACTTATTATATAACTATTGATGTAATAATTAGCATCAGCAGTCTTTTTACAAGTGTCCGATTTGGAATTTTCTAACCCGAATGTATTGATGCAAATAAGAAAGAAAAAGCAGATAATGAAACGAATCTTTGATAAATGTTCCATTGATGCTCGCCTCCTTAATTTTTAATTATTGTTTTCTAATTATTACATTTCTGCCTTTCAGCGTCAGAGCTTTATTTATAGTGAGCGGGGCAGAAAAGAGATTATCCGAACCAGCCTTAAATATTAGGGTTGTTCCATTAGAAACATTGCCGACCGCATCTTCAATATTTTTAAACGGTTCAAGAGGAGACCCGTCACCTGTTGTTGTATTTCCGACAAATCGTACAGCATCTTGAGGAGCAACATAGATCAGATAGCCATGGTTCTGGTTTATTCCTTGAGGAACATTATCCAGGGTATACCACCCGTACGGGGAACTATTGTAGTTCCAGCCCCAACCCATATTCATTTTAAACTGTCGATTAGGATCAGTACCTTTATTATAGCCGAAAAGAACCCAAGCATGTCCAGGAGGCCCACCGGAAAATCCTACAGGTCGCAGCCATTCGATCTCATCAGTCACAAGACTCGGAATATTATCATGCCCATAATAGGCGTCCTCATCATAGAGAAAATTATTCACCAGTGGTTTTCGATTGTTATAGGGATCAACCGCACGCCATAAATCAGATGAAGATAAACCAACTCCAAAACTCATATCTACAGCAACCGCAACATGATAGCAGAGTGTAGCTACGGCAGCATCCCCCGCATCAACAGGATCGGTATGAACATCTTGCATCAAATCCCACTGATATGCAGTAGCACCAAAATCAGCGGAATTAGTTATTGAAGCTTGAGTCAATCGGTTATAAAGATTATCAAGGGCAGTAAGATAGTCGGAATCCGTACTGAATTTTTTTGCGGATTCATAATGACTCTCTTCCCAATAACCATTCATCAGCAGCATACCGCCTCCGTTTGCCGTCCATTGAAGGCGATTCGTCCAGCCAGACGGAATGGAAGGATTAGTCGATAACGGCTCGCTGTCCCAATTCGATCTCCAACGGTAAGCATAATTAGAAGCATCAGTATGCGAACCGGAACCGGTTTTTGGCCACTTCCAGTAATACATAATTTGAGAGATTGCAGTGGAAACACATCCGACTAATGTATGCTCACTTGGAGTAAGTTCAGGGCATTGATCATTATAAGGTGAATTTTGATCCCATCTGCAAGTAAGAAGCAGACTCATTGAATCCGGTTCAACAAGAGCGTTTTCAGCTTTTTTCAATTTTTTAGATACATTACCGGAAATCAATTGCTGCCAGAATAATGTTCGTTCAGATAATTTTTGCTGATATTGTAAAACTTGAGCATCCCCTTTTCTTATAGATTCATTCAAATATTCCGATCGATTTTTAATTTCTAATAGTATATCCTGATAACCGGGATTTTCCGGATCGTATTCTCCATTAGGGCTGTAAAAATAAACAGGCAGTACTAAATCATTAGCGCCGCAAATGCAGAAACCACCGCCTGAAAGATGAGCTATATAGGCAACGATTTCATTGTCCGCAGTATAGGGTTCCATTTTTTCAACTATAGCATCGGGCCGTGCATCTGCCGTTATAAAGTGTACCCATGTTTCTACAGCAGAGCGGACTTCCTGCTGCCCTAACTCTTTTCCTAGTATTGACGAAGGAACGGCAAGCAGATATATTGTCAGGAGTAAAAAGAAGCCCCTCTTTTCTATGCATTTAATTATTAGCCGTTTCATAGTTTCACCTTTTATTGTAATGTTACCAGGATAAGCACCAATCCTTTACCTTCCATTAATGAACTCATAGCCTTACCTAGAATAGCACCCTGTGCTTTTGTAAAATCAAACACCTTCATTGCATATCCCGGTGTTTCTGAAGTTGTAAGAAGATCGCCTACTTTAACAGCTCCATAATTTGCATCAACCCAGCAATATACCCTTCCTGTAAGAGCTACAGGATATTTCCCATCTGTTTCCGAACCCGACTGGCTCATCATCAACCCTGGTTTGATATTACCGGCGCCGCTGATCACGCCTGCCACGCAGTGATCATAACTTTTATCGGCAAGCTTCAGCTTTCCGGGATTCTCAGAATCAATTATCACCACTAAGCCGGGTATAATACCATCTGTTTCCCTCAGGTTAAATGGTTCGGCAATGTCGCTTCCGCCAGTAAGTTCCAATGAAGCGCAAGTTAATTTACCAGTAACACTAACATCTCCATTTTCATATATATCGATTCCTTTACTAGCCGCGGAAGAAGATGAGCTGGTCAATAATCGCATCCCTAAATCGTCAAAAACTATATCTCTCCTGTTTCCATTTGATGCAAATGTTATCAAACCAGGATTACCTCCCGGCGTACTGATACTAATTTCTCCAGTCGGCAAAACGAAACGAGATAATCCGCTAACCTCTAAACCGTAAGTATCGGTACCTAATTTTACATAATTACCGGAAATAGAATGGTAAGCATATATTCCAATGGATCCGGCAGCATCCGCGATTCC
>DATKLQ010000304.1:0-4901 GCA_035542335.1 Ignavibacteriaceae bacterium
TGCCTCATGGATTACTTCATGCGGCAAATCATTATAATTTAAATTTACTGCAAATTCAGAAATAGTCCGTGAAATTGATTTATTCATAGAGATTGCTTATAAATTATTTTAATCTATCCTAAATCCTATTTTCTTTTTTGCCGGCTCAGGAGGGGAGAGCAGCTGATTGATCAGCTGAATAATCCGAACAATTTGTTCATCATGCTCATTAGGCCTACCCTCAAGCTCCTTTAATTTTTCTTCGACTTTTTTATGAGTAGAAATTATTTCCCTCAGCTTCACGAAGGCGCGCATTATTAGTATATTAACTTCGATTGCGCGTTCACTTTTTAAGACTGAGGAGAGCATAGCGACTCCCTGCTCGGTAAAAGCAAAGGGAAGATGGCGCAACCCCTTGTTTTCAGATTTGGACATCACAATTTGTGATCTCCAAATTAAGAATTCTTTCCTGGTTAATTGAAACATGAAATCATCAGGAAACCTTTTTATATTTCTACGAACTGCCTGTTTTAACGTGCGGGTTTCTACACCATATAATGCTGCGAGATCTCTATCAAGAATGACTTTCTGGCTTCTGATTACAAGAATTTTATTTATTAGACTTTCTGCCGGTATGATTGATTTTGAAGTCATAAAGGAATATTTAGCTATAGCTGCATTGGTTCAATTGTTAAATTGTTATTGATGTTTGTTTTTTTCATCCTATTGAATAATAACAAATTAATTAAGCAATAAAACAATTAGACAATTTAGCAATTTAACAATTCAGCAATATGACAATTAATTATTTAAGAATTTTTTTCACCCATTCTTCCAATCCGCCTGAAACAATTAGCTCTTGGGCTGCTTCTCCGACAGGAGCGAACGAATAGATTTTCCCGTTCGAAATAATCTCCGAACTTGTAAAAATTATCTTTATAGTTCTATTTGTTTTTACAGTCAATCGATCCATACCGAATTCGGTTTTCAAATCAGTTATAAATTCAGGACAGTCAATTAAAAGAAAACCGTTATTCAATGCATTTCTTTTATATGTTTCGTTGAATGATCCGGCAATTACCAATTGGATTCCCTTATATTTTAACGCCGTTGCCGCTTGTTCACGCGAGCTGCCTGTTCCAAAGTTGAATCCTCCTGCAAGAATATCTCCTTTGGCAGATAACTTAACGAATTCCGGGTCATAATTTTCCATGACTACTTCAGCCTGCTGCTGCGGTGTAAAATCATCAATGTATGTATATTTCCCCGGGAAAATTCCGTCGGTATTAAGATTATCCTGATAACAGAAAATCAATTCTCCCTCAATTTGTTCCGGGAATCCGTTAATTATTTTTACTGCTGTTTTTTGCCCTTCAGGTTTTGGATTTGTTTTTATTTTTCCCAGAATCTTTTTTTGAGCCAAAGATTCATCAGGCTTCAGCCGAGATTTTCCTTTCCATGTATAATCGATTTTCCCTGCAACCGCTGATGCGGCAACTACTGCCGGGGAAGCAAGGTATGCAAATGCTTTAGGCGATCCCATTCTGCCTTTGAAGTTCCGGTTAGTTGCGGAAATTCCTGTTTCGCCGTCCTCCAGCAGTCCGGTTCCTAACCCGATGCACGGGCCGCAGCCGGGCGGAAGGGGTATTGCTCCCGCTTCAATTAAACTCTGCCAATCACCGGCGTACTCACTCTCTTTCTGCACTTCACTTGAAGCAGCGGCAATATAAAATTTGACTCCCTCGGCAACTTTTTTCCCTTTAACAACAGCCGCAGCTTCTTTTATATCGTTAAGCCTGCTGTTGACACACGAAACAAGGTAAGCTTTCTGAATTTTTACTTCTTTTCCTTTTAAGACGGATACCGGTGTCATAATTTTTACAGTGTTCGGACCGGAAATGAATGGCTCAACTTCCGATAAATAAATTGTCAATTCTTTCGAATAAAAAGCATCTTCATCAGCTCTAAGGCTATTCTTCTCCAAATCATCTATTCTTTTATGATTCATCCTCGGATGAATTTCTTTTCCACCTGACTTTCCATTTTCATCGGAAAAAACTCCTTCAAGTCCTCTTTTAGAAATATAATCGGCTCTTTTTCTCAGCCAGTCTATTGTAAGCTTGTCGATTGGGAAAACGCCGGCGAGTGCTCCCCATTCGGTTGTCATATTGGCAACAGCAAGTCTTTCATCTATTGAAAGATCGGCAACCCCTTCACCCGCAAACTCAACGGCATGATTAAGCACCTCATCATTATTGAAATACCCGCATAAGGCAATAATCAGATCTTTTCCTGAAACTCCCGGCCGGAGATTTCCGGTTAGTTCCACCTTTGCAATAGGCGGAACCTGCCACCATGTTCTGCCGGTTGCCCAAAGTGCCGCGGCATCGGTACGAACTACAGGTGTTCCGAGACATCCAAGTCCGCCGTACATGTTTGAATGCGAATCGGAAGCCACTGCCATGCTGCCCGGCCAGGCATAACCTTCTTCACACATAATCTGGTGGCCGATCCCTCTGCCGGCAGGATAAAAATCGGCTCCCATTTGTTTTGAGAATTCTTCTATCTTCCTATACTTCTCAAGATTTTTTTCGCTTTTATTTTGAATATCGTGATCCAAAGTATAGACGACTTGCCGCGGGTTAAAAAGTTTTGAAGCGCCGATTGATTTGAATTTTGGAATGACAGCCCCGGTATTGTCGTGTGTCATGACATAAGCAGGTTTTATCATAATATAATCACCGGAACGGACTTCATGCTGCATATCCAATCCGGCTGAAAATTTCTGAGCAATCTTTTCGATGAGCGTTTGAGGCATATGGTTACTCCAGGTAAAACGATAAACGTAGAGACGTAAAAACGACAAACGTAAAAACGACAAACGTAAAATGTAAAAAAGTAAAACTGTGAATTTAAAAAAAGAAATTAAATCAAATCTACTGTAATTTTAAAATATTTTACATTGTATACTTTTTTATCAGATTTGTAAGCATGGCAAATTCATGATTAGCAAACTTTGAAAGATCTGTAATTTGTTCTTCATTCAAATACTTTAAAAGTAATGAAATATCTATTTGTGTATCTATTTCTACTAGTGAAGATCTGGCAATATCTAAAAATCGTCTTGTTTCTAAATCTGATATCCGGGCAAATCCTTCGGCAATATTTGATGGTACTGATATAGCAGCTTTTCTAAGTTGATGTGTCAGTACGAATAATTCTTCTTTCGGGAATAAGCATGTTAGCTTATATATTTCAGATACAATAGACAAACTTATTTTCCAGACATCTAAGTTTTTATGATTGAGATTTAACATTTCGCCTCCTCCTTTTGCGATAATTGTTTATAAAGTGAATTTATTGTTTTTCGTTTACCGTTTTACGTCTTCACGTACGAACGGATCGAATGAAACGAAATCCGCATGATGAACAATAATAGCTTCGACGCTTCTTTTTGCCAAGTCGCCTTCCTTGGCATGGTAAGCTATAATGTGCTGAACCTCCGGCGGTATTGCAAAGCGATCTGCGATAGCTACTCCGCTGAAGGGGTGTCTCAGCAGCTTACCGGCTTTGCTTGTCGTCAGCTCTCCGTTTACTTTATCGTATTCAACTAGTTTACCCACATCAATCAGTATCGCCCCCGCGATCAAAATATCCATATCAATTTTAATTTCATTTCCGAAATTCTCTTTCATTCTATTTGCAATATCTACTGAAAGCTGGACGGCTGTGCGTTTGTGATTCATGAAAGAGATCTTACAATCTTTAATTAGTAATGAAAAAGGAATTGCCTGCAGATCTTCCGGCGTAAGAACGGAGTTTTCAACTGCATAAACCCAACAAGCGAGAACTTTTTCTTTTAAATCCTGATCCTGTATCCAGTTTATTTCAGGCCAGATGGAGAGTACTTTTTCTTTCATTTTCATTCCTTTGATTTAGTAAAGCATTCAAAGACGATAACAGGAAACGGAAAACGGGGAAACGGAAAACAGCTAAAGGAGAATAAAGAATTGTACACATACCGTCTATACGTCTTCACGTTTATGTGTTTTTTCCATGCTACATCTCCACTTCTTATAAGTGATTAATTATCTCCTCCGTCATCTGCTGTGTAGTGCAGGCGCCGAATTTGAAAACATCAGGGCCTCCTTTCAGCTTCAGCATGTCATATGTTCTTACTTTCCCCTCTTCAATTACTTCCGCGATTGCGTTTCTTATTTTATCCGCTTTCTCTTTTTCTTCCAGATGATCGAGCATCATGCATGCGCTTAAAATCATTGCTATTGGATTTACAATAGACGGATTTAATTCCTGGTATTTCGGAGCTGAGCCGTGAGTAGGTTCAAATACAGCGGCATTTTTCCCTATGTTTGCACTGCAGGCAAAACCTAGCCCGCCGATCAATCCTGCAAAGCCGTCGCTTATTATATCCCCGAACATATTTTCCGCAACAAGGACTCCGTAGATTTCTGGATTTTTAGTCAGCCACATCATCTGAGCATCAATATTCGTGTCCCAGAGCTGAATGCCGGGATATTCTTTTGAAATTATTTTTGCTTCATTAAACATCATCCCGGACGTTTCGCGGAGCACATTCGGCTTTTCGCAGACAGTCACGTTCGTATAACCGAATTTTTTTGCATATACAAAAGCTTCTCTTATAATCCGCCGGCAGGCGTCCCTGGAAACAATTCTTGAAGAGATAGCTAAATCCTCGCTCGGCACATGCTTGAAAGCTTTCATTTTCGGATGAGTTTCAAAAGCATCTCTTACATTTTTAGGAGGATTTGTCCACTCTACACCTGCATATAGTCCTTCTGTATTTTGCCTGAAGATTACGGCATCAACCAAGGGTTCTTCGAATCCCCCGTTCTTTCTTCTTATAAAATTAAGAGGATTGCCTTTAAATGATTTACAGGGGC
>DATKLQ010000305.1:0-4020 GCA_035542335.1 Ignavibacteriaceae bacterium
TCAGTATAAGCAGCGGCAGGATCAGTTCAATAATTCAGGATAAAAACGGCACAGTCTGGATCGGCACTTTTAATAAGGGATTAAATAAGGTATCCGAAGAAAAAGAAGGTCTGAAATTTACAGCATACCGTAACAACACGCTCTATCCTGGTACTATTCCCTCCGATAATGTTTTTAAATTATTTAAAGATAAACATGATAATTTATGGATAATTACCGGGGGAAGATTTCTTTCCGAATTTAATTATGATACCGAAGAATTTACGACTTATCAAATTGACTCTTCGGAGCTGCATTCGCAACTCGAATTTTTGTCTATATCCGAAGATGAATCGGGTAATCTCTGGCTCGGTACAGCCGGCAGAGGTTTAATAAAATTTAATACGAAAACAAAAAGCTTTTTGAATTCTGACAATCCTTTTATCTTAAGAGATAAATCCGTGTATGGAATCTTATTTGATAAACTTAACTGCTCATGGATAAGTACAAACTTCGGATTGATAAAATATAATATAGCGGATCAATCAGCCTTAAATTTTAATATCAGCGATGGGCTTCAAAGCTTGAAATATACCGGCGCCTGCCTTAATAGAAAAAACGGGGAAATGTTCTTCGGTGGAATAAACGGATTTAACTGTTTCTTCCCCGACAGCATCAGGAATGAAAAAATTCTGCCGGAAATAATTATCACTTCGTTAATTGTCTCCAATATAGAAATCCCCTTTACCGGCAGAAGCATCCATTTAAATTCTTCCGAGAATTCCTTTTCAATTAATTTTACTTCAACCGATTATACCGATCCTCTCAAAAATCAGTACTTGTATATGCTGGAAGGTTATGATAATAAATGGAGTTATGCCTCGGGAAATATTCATAGTGCGGAATATAAAGGCCTTCCGGCAGGATCATATATATTTAAAGTAAAAGGGACCGGGAGCTCGGGTATTTGGACTGATAAACCAGCTACGCTAGGTATAAATATCCCGGCAGTATTCTGGAAAACCTGGTGGTTCATTTCAATTTGGGTTCTAATCTTCACGGCATTAATATCTTATTCTATTTTTTACCGGTTCCGTCAATTTCTGATAATTGAAAAATTAAAGACTAAATTATCTGCCGATCTTCACGACAGCGTAGGTTCCGGTCTTACCGAAATTTCACTCCTGTGCGAAATAGTCCGGAGAGATTATAAAAATGAGTTGAAAAAAGATAACTTGAATCTTTCCTTAATTGCGCAGAAATCCAGGGAGCTGGTTGATAATATGAGCGATATCGTCTGGCTGGTGAATCCAAAACAGAATACTCTATATGATTTAATGCTGAGACTGAAAGATATTTACTCCCCGATCATAAATTCAAGGGGGACTATTTTTAAGGTTGAGATTTCCGATTCAATTAAAGATTTTAAAATGGATGTCGAAAAGAGGCAAAATATTTATTTAATATTTAAAGAAGGGATTAATAACAGTATTAAATACAGCAAGGCAAAAAATATTTTATTAAAGCTTGAAACCGCGGAGGATTCCGTTAAAATTATTTTAAAAGATGATGGCTGCGGATTTGATATTGATTTCGTTAAAGGAAACGGTTTAATTAATATGAAAAGGCGTGCGGAAAATCTCAAGGCTGATTTCGCAATTCATACTTCTCAAGGAAAAGGGACAAGCATAGTTTTAGAGTGGAAGGAGTAGGAGGAGACAGAAGATAGAAGTCAGGAGACAGACATTCTTTAAATCAATTAAAAAACAGGAGAGAATTAAAATGGAAAAATCAAAAAGTTTTAGAGAATTGATTGTTTGGCAGAAAGCCCATCAATTTGTTTTAGAAGTTTACAAGATTACAAAAAAATTTCCTAAGGAAGAACTTTTTTGCCTCACTGCTCAGTTTAGAAAAGCAGCAGTCTCAATCCCTGCTAATATAGCTGAAGGTTATAAAAAGAGAGGAAAAAATGACAAAGTAAGGTTCTTTAATATCTCGGAAGGATCTTTTGAAGAGTGCAAATATTATTTAATTCTTGCATTCGATTTGGATTATATTGATTCCAATGAATCTCTTTTAGATATGGCTGAAGAAGTTAGTAAATTATTATGTTCCTATTCACAAAAGATTTTAGATAATGAATAATTCAATAATTCTTACTTCTATCCTCCTTCTGTCTCCTGTCTCCTGTCTCCTTACAGAAATGGGACGCTGAAATGATCTCCGTAATCATCGTTGAAGACAGCAAAATCATCAGGGAAAGCATCGCTTCCTTAATAAACGGAACTGAAGGATTCTCCTGCATTGCCGCATTTGAGGACTGCGAATCGTTATTTGCGGGAGAAAAATTAAAAAATGCCGATATCGTTTTAATGGATATTGCATTGCCTGGTATGAACGGAATTGAAGGAGTAAAAAAAATTAAGGAAAAAAATCCCAGCGTGAACACAATAATGCTTACCGTTTATGAAGACAATCAGCAGATCTTCGATGCTTTGTGCGCCGGTGCCTCGGGTTATCTCGTAAAGAAAACCCCGCCGGCCCAGCTGCTCCAGGGTATGAAGGACGTTTATGAGGGAGGCTCCTCAATGAATACCCATATAGCCAGAAAAGTAATTTCAATTTTTCAACAGAATACCGCTGCCAGAATAAATGATGAATCTATTTTGAGCAAAAGAGAAAGAGAAGTGCTGAGCAGTTTGTCAAAAGGGAAAAGCTACCAGGAAACTGCCGATGAATTATTCATCAGCATTGATACTGTCCGCCATCATATAAGAAATATTTATACAAAGCTTCATGTCCATTCGCAGTCGGAAGCTGTGGCTAAGGCAATAAGAAAGGGATTGATATAATAGTATATTTTAGTTTTGATTTGAAATAAACTTTGGAACTTTCTAAAAGGATTTAATATCTAAATATCTAAATTCGGGCTCTTTAATGATTAAAAAACTTATTTCCGCCAACAGATTCAATTTTACGGCTTCAATTTTTTTGCTGGGGCTTTTCAGCTTTACTTTATATCTATGCAGAGTCATATATACAGGTTCATTTGAATTTTTATTCCTCAATTGGAATTTATTCCTTGCTTCAATTCCTTTTCTGATTAGTTCCCTTATTATCCTGCATGGATTGCAGAAAAATAAAAAATTACTCTTGCTTTGGATTCTCTGCTGGATTTTATTTTTCCCCAATTCACCCTATATACTCACGGATCTATTCCATTTAAACATGAGCACGAGAGCACCTGCTTGGTATGATCTCATTTTAATTTTGTCATATTCGTGGACGGCTCTGCTTTGCGGGGCAGTCAGTTTGATGGATATTGAAAAAGTTTTAGCCGGTATTTTAGGCAGGGGCAAGGCAACCGCTTTCATCGTTGTTTATCTTTTCTTAAGCGGATTCGGAATTTATTTAGGCAGATACCAAAGATGGAATTCGTGGAGCGTTCTGGATAATCCTTCAGGATTATTCGGAAACATTTTCAATATTTTTGCTCATCCTTTGGCTCATCCAAAGTCTTGGGCTTTAACAATATTAGTCGGAACTTTGCTAAATTTGTTATATTTCTCTTTCAAGTTTATTAAAATACAAAGAGATTAATCCGTCATTCGGTTTTTCTTAAGAAGTCAACCTTCCTTTATTTAAATGCTGCAAAATATTTTTTGTATTTTCATGTATAAAAAATTATATCCTCAATTTTATCCTGCTTGAAAAATGAAAAAATTAATTTACACTGTTTTATTTCTTTATTCCGTTTTATATCCTCTTAATTTAAAAGCAGAAGACGGATACCGGCTTTGGTTAAGGTATGATTTAATACAGGATCAACAGATGCTTAATGAATATAAGAATTCAATAACGGGCTTGCTGATTGAGGGGAATTCATCTACAATATCTGCCGCAAAAAATGAACTGCAGAAAGGATTGGAAGGGCTGCTGGGAACCTCGGTTCCGCAAGTTTCTTCATTCGAAAAAAATGGAATTTTACTAGCCGGAGCCTATAAAGATTTAAAAAATATTTCGCATTTAGATCTTATACAG
>DATKLQ010000306.1:0-22759 GCA_035542335.1 Ignavibacteriaceae bacterium
CGATTTCTCCGCGATTGCTGCCACATCGTAAAAATCGGAAGACTCTTTTTTGTACACCGCGGAAATAAAAACATTTTTTACGGGTTTGTTACTCACATTAATATTAAGTGCGTCCCATAAATAGTGATCGCTTAAAGCGAATGAGAAATCGGTTACATTTTCTGCTTTAAATATCCATGTATTAAACTCTTCCGCGTCATTAAAGATCTTTTTGCTGTTCAGATCATCCGCTGAAATTATTTTTGCTACCTGGCCGGATTTATGCGCTTCCCTGTATCGATTGAAAAATTCTCCGGTAAATATTTTTTCGGGATTTTCAAGTATTCCCGTTCCCCATACGGCAAATTTATTTGGAACCGAGACTTCGACTTCATAATCGGAATAATCGTTGTAAAATTCCTGTGCACCGGTATATTCAATTTTATCCCAGCCGTCGATATCATCATAAACTGAAATCTGCGGATACCAATAGCCGATAAAAAAAGAAGTGGAATCGTATATTCCCATTCTCATATGCCTTGCGGACATTTTAAAGTTCCATTCAAATTTCAGATTGACTTTTGAATGGGGCAAAACCGGATTATCAGGATCAAAAAAAAGATTAGTTGCATTAATAGTGAACTTAGTATTTTCACGTGTCGGAACTTCAATCTTATTATAAATAAATTTTGATATTGAGACTCCATCGGTCAAATCTTCAGGCGCAATTTCGAAATCTCTTGGGGATCCCGGCTTATAAACATTCTGATAAAGACGAATTACTATTTCTTTTAAAGTATCCGGGCTGTTATTGGTATATTCTATTTCTTCAGCACCTGATACAAGTTTTTCGCCGGGATTGATCGAAACTTTGATTTTGTATTTTGATGAATTCTGCCAGTAATTTATTCCCGGGCTGCCGTCAAGCGAACGGGTTTCCTTTTCATAGGCTTTCTTTATATTAATTGGAATGTAAAAATTTTCTTGGGCAGCTGCATATTGCCACCCGGCATTTAATACTGCAAAAACAATAAAACAGAATTTGGATTTTGATTTCATTAGCAGCCCCAAAATTAAAATTAATGAATGCCCAGCTTAAAAGAACCGAATAGTTCAATCAAAAAGTGTTTGGTTTTTTGATAAACTCTTCCCTGAAATTTTTCCGAAATTTTTATATGCAAGCTCCGTAACTTCTCTTCCGCGTGGAGTTCTGTGAATAAAGCCCTGCTGGATCAGGAAGGGCTCATATACTTCTTCAATCGTGCCCGGGTCCTCGTTTACAGCTACTGCCAAAGTACCTAAACCAACCGGGCCGCCTTTATACTTTTCTATGATGGTAAGAATAATTTCCTTATCCATTTCATCAAGCCCGAATTCATCCACTTCCAGGGCTTTAAGTGCTTTTCTTGCAGCTTCAATATCGATACAATTTTTATTATCAAACTCCGCAAAATCTCTTGTCCTGCGCAGAAGCCTGTTTGCAATTCTGGGAGTTCCCCTGGAACGCTTGGCAATCTCCTGGGCTGCATCATCATCTATTTTAATATTCAGAATTTTAGAGGATCTTAGTACGATCCTATTAAGATTTTCAGAATTGTAATAATCCAGCCTGAATTTAATCCCGAATCTCTCGCGGAGCGGTGCAGTCAACATACCGGCTCTTGTTGTTGCACCTATTAAAGTATAAAAAGGGAGCTTTATCTGGACACTTCTAGCATTCGGACCCGTATCAATCATGATATCCAGCTTATAATCTTCCATTGCAGAATATAAATATTCTTCTACAACAGGACTAAGGCGATGTATCTCGTCGATAAACAGGACCGACTTTTCTTCCAGGTTCGTAAGCAGTCCGGCTAGATCTCCCGGTTTTTCAAGGACAGGCCCTGAAGTAATTTTCAATTTTACCCCCAGCTCATTTGCAATTATGTAAGACAGTGTAGTCTTTCCCAGTCCTGGCGGCCCTGTTAACAATACATGATCCAGGGCTTCCCCTCTTTTTTTGGCTGCGGCTATAAATACATTTAAATTCTCGGTAACTTTCGATTGGCCTGCAAACTCATGCATGGTCATCGGCCGCAACGACTGTTCGTATTTTTTTTCCTCTTCTTTGAGCACGGGATCGGTAGTACCGGATTTTCTCATTATCTCTAAAACTAGATTTTTTCTATTCTGAAATTTATTTTAATTCCAAGGAAAATGCTTATGTAACCACTTCCTTATCTTTGATTTTAAATTTATGGATCAATAAGACCATAACGGTCATTGAGAGGATCATAAGCAGCGCGGTGCCGACTGTATTCCAAACATTGAAGCTGTAAGCAAATATTGCGCTCAGCCCCGGATTCCAGGCACTTCCAAACAAAATTGTAAGATGTACTATGTAAATAAGAAGTGTATTTCTCCCGATTAATATTAAAAAACGGGGGATTGTCTTAATCTTAAGAGCAACAAAGGAAACAAGAGAGTTAAGAATTAAAACAAATCCTACCCTTAAAAAAATAATATCATATTTTGAGAGCCATTGAAGGCTTTCGCCTAAAGCTATTTTACATAGAAGTTCAACCAGCAAACCAAGAACTATAAAGATAATTCCGTATACAGCTATTGTTATGCTAAACTTTCCTGTTTTAAAAACAAGAGGATGCTTTGCCAGGTAGCTTCCGAGTACCGCACCCGAGAGTAAATAACCTGCCCAGGGGAATGCCGGGAAAAGAGAACCGGTGCCGGAATAAAAATAGCCGGCAATCGGTACAGGCAGAAAAGCGCTCCAATTTATCGATTCAAAGAACACTGAAGGTACGAAGAACATAGCAGCGCCCAAAGAAAAAGCGAGATAGTCTGAAATTTTTAGTTTTTCGGCAAGCCAGGCAAAAATTAAAATGAATAAAACTCCTATCCCGATTAATTGAAGCACATCAACTGCAAAAAATACTTTCATTTGCTGAGCAGTAACTTCCGAAAAATCAACGATCGTTGCGGTAGGATATCTTAGAAGGTATCCCAGGAATACCAGCAGAAGAAATCTTTTAATACCCTTTATTGTCCTTGGATTTTTAAAGAATGGTTCATTAACCAGTCTGAAAAGATATGTAAATACTATTCCAGAGGTAAACATAAAAATAGGAGCCGTCATTCCCCTCATAAAAAACCAGGCTGCAAACAAAGGAGAATCCATCGTTCTGTAATCGTTTGCAAGAAGAACATCGACAGTATGACCTTGAACCATCTGCAGAACCGCAAATGCACGCATTAAATCGATGAAAATAATTCTATTTTTTTTCGAGCTTTGCGTCATGCCGTGTTCGAAGAAATGAATTTCATTACGCAAAATAAACAATCGCTTACAATTATTGAAATGAAAGCAGCAAGAACCTGACTGCAATAATTTGGAAAGAGATAAAAAAATCCCGCTTGAGGAGCGGGACTTAAGACAGAGCGGAATTTTTTATTTGATTGAAATATTACGTGGCTTTACATAATCTTGTTTCGGCAGCTTTACAAAAAGCTGTCCGTTTTCATAAGAAGCTTCAACCCTTTCGGTATTTATGCTGTCGGAAAGTTTAAATTTTCTATAGAAGTTAGCCAGATAAGATTCGTTCAATAAATATTTTCTTCTTAATGCTTCCCCGTAATTAATTTTACCGAAAATTGAAAGAGAACCGTCTTCTATATGAAGCTTTATGTTTTCCTTCCTTACTCCAGGTAAATCGGCAATTAATACATACTCGTCTTCGGTTTCATAAATATCTACCATGGGATCACAGCTTCTCTCTGTTTTCAGAATATTTTCCAATTGAATATGGTCTTTTTCTTTAACTTCTACTTTGCCGTTATCGATTGTACCGTTATTATTATTTATCTCTGACATAGTACCTCCTGAATATTTTTTTATCCTTAATTAATTTACTTATTGGAAAATTAAAGGCGCTTCAGGCCCGGAAGTTCGGGCCTGAGCTTAAATGATTATTTATTTTTCTTATTCTTTTCTTTTTCTTCATCAACTACTTCATACGAAGCATCCTGAACTTCCTTTTCATCCGGCTTGCCCTGCTGTTTTCCTGTATCGCCCTGCGGGCCTGCGCCGGGCTGCTGGCTCGCTTGCTGATAAAGCTCAGATGCAACTTCATTCCATATTTTATTAAGCGATTCGGTAGCAGATTTTATTTGATCGGAATTGTTTGATGCAACGGCATCTTCAACCGATTTTATAGCAGCCTCAAGCTTCGATTTTGAAGCCGGGGAAAACTTATCCTTCATTTCTTCCATCTGCTTTTTAGTCTGGAACACGAGATTATCAGCCTGATTCCTTATCTCAACCGACTCTTTCTTTTTCTTATCATCAGCAGCGTGTTCGGAAGCATCTCTCCTCATCTTTTCAACTTCTTCCTTAGATAACCCGCTGGAAGCAGTTATCCTGATACTCTGCTCTTTCCCGGTAGCTTTATCTTTTGCGCTGACATGAAGAATACCGTTTGCATCAATATCGAATGTTACCTCAATCTGGGGAATTCCTCTCGGTGCGGGGGGAATGCCGTCAAGATGAAATCTTCCCAAAGTCCGGTTGTCGGAAGCCATAGGACGTTCACCTTGAAGGATATGGATTTCAACGGATGTCTGGCTGTCCGCAGCAGTTGAAAATATTTCACTCTTCTTGGTCGGTATTGTTGTATTCGAATCGATCAGCTTGGTCATTACTCCGCCAAGAGTTTCTATACCTAACGAAAGAGGTGTTACATCAAGAAGGAGAACATCTTTCACTTCACCGGAAAGGACACCGCCTTGTATTGCCGCGCCTACCGCTACTACTTCATCGGGGTTAACTCCTTTATGAGGTTCCCTTCCGAATAATTTTTTTACAAGCTCCTGGACCATCGGTATTCTCGTAGAACCGCCTACAAGAATAACCTCATCGATCTGAGAAGCAGATAAACCGGCATCTTTCATACATTGAGTGCACGGGTCTTTTGTTTTTTCAACCAGGTCATCAATCAGCTGCTCAAATTTTGATCTCGACAAAGTTACGTTTAAGTGCTTCGGACCTTCCTGGGTTGCAGTTATAAACGGAAGATTAACGTCTGTCTGCAGCGAAGAAGACAATTCTATCTTTGCTTTTTCCGCAGCTTCTTTCAATCTCTGCAAAGCCATCGGGTCTTTTCTAAGATCAACGCCTTCCTGCTTCTGGAATTCATCGGCCAGGTAATTGATCAGCCGCTGATCAAAATCATCTCCGCCCAGGTGCGTGTTTCCGTTGGTAGCTTTAACCTCGAATACACCTTCACCAAGCTGAAGAATCGAAATATCGAATGTGCCTCCGCCTAAGTCATATACAGCGACCATTTCATCTTTAGCTTTTTTATCCAAACCGTATGCTAGTGCTGCGGCAGTCGGCTCATTTATAATTCTTTTAACTCTTAATCCTGCAATTTCCCCGGCATCTTTGGTTGCCTGCCTCTGCGCATCATTAAAATATGCAGGCACGGTGATAACCGCTTCGGTTACTTCCTGACCAAGATAATCTTCGGCAGTTTTTTTCATTTTCTGTAAAATCATTGCGCTGATTTCAGGCGGTGAATAAATGCGATCGGAAATCTTCACACGCGCCGAATTACCGTCTCCGGGTACTACTTCATAAGGAACCTCTCTAATTTCCTGCTGAACCTCATTAATAAATCTTCCCATAAACCTTTTAATAGAAAAGATTGTATTCTTAGGATTTGTAATAGCCTGTCTTTTTGCCGGCTGCCCGACAAGTCTTTCGCCTGTTTTGGTAAAAGCAACAACAGACGGAGTTGTTCTTCCTCCCTCAGAATTCGGTATTACAACCGGCTCATTTCCTTCCATAACTGCTACGCAAGAGTTAGTTGTGCCTAAGTCTATTCCAATTATTTTTCCCATTATTGTTACTCCTTTATTTATTTCAGGCGATGTATTACCGCCATATTAAATTTTTATTGTCAGTTGAAGTTACCAGTATTATGCCAGCAGGAGAAATTCACTGTAATTAATTATTTTACATATCTTTACGGCATTATCTGCTCTTAAGGGGAAAGAGCATAGATGTCATACAAATTCAGACTAATTGTCAATTAAAGGCTTATAGTATGACAGTTTTCAAATAAATCTGTATTTTTGAAAAAACGGAACCTCATGTTTAATATTGAAGCTTTTGATATAAAACTTGATACTGATTTTATCGGAAGACATTTCATTTACGTAGATGAAATTGATTCTACCAATTTATTTCTTTTAAATAAAGCAAATAAATTCAATACTAACGGAACAGTCATCTTAGCTGAAAAGCAGTCGAAGGGCCGCGGCAGAAATGAGAAAGTTTGGTACAGCGCAAAAGATCAGAATCTTACATTTTCTATCCTAATAAACAGCAAAAAATATCTCAGTAATAATTTTAATCTTATAAACTTCTGTTCTTCCTTATCTGTAGCTCTTGCTATAGAAAATCTTTATCAGCTTAAGACAATTTTAAAATGGCCAAACGATGTATTAATTAATCAGAAAAAAGTTGCCGGTATTCTGCTGGAATCTACTTCACAGGGAAGCAGGCTCGAAAAATTGATTGTCGGAATAGGAATGAATATTAACCAGACATCTTTCCAGGGGAACTTTGCTATAGAACCGACTTCCGTGAGGATAGAATTAAACGGACGCTCTGCAGATAGGGAACGCATTCTTGCGGAAATCCTGAATATTTTCGAAGAGCATTTAATAAAGCTTGAAAATAATCCTGGGGAAATTTTGGGAGACTGGAAATTAAAATGCAGAATGATCGGAGAAAAGATTGCAGTTACGGAGGGGGAAAATATAAAATACGGAATATTCGAAGATGTTGATGAAGAAGGTTATCTTCTGCTTAAATCCAAGGGTAAAATTGAAAAAATTCATTTTGGCGAAGTAAGCCTGAGATAAATGTTTCTAGCATGCGACATAGGAAACTCGAGGATTAAATACGCTCTTTTCAAAGAAGATGAATTAATTGAATACAACTCGCTTAAGAATGCAGATTCCTTTTTTAAAATTATTAGAAAGAAAGAATTTGCATCTGCCGGGATCTCTTCGGTAGTTCCTTCCCGGAATCAAGCTGTTTCGGGAAAAATCAAAAAAATGTCAGGAATTAAGCCGCATATACTCGATAAAACTTTTCCCTTCAGCTTTAAGATAAATTATGAAACACTAGATACTCTGGGAATCGACAGAATCTGTTCCGCAGAAGGGGCTTTTCAAATTATTAGAAGAAAATCTCCGGAATTTACAAGAAAAAAAAACAACTACATTTTAACGGTGGATTTCGGGACTGCGACAACTGTAAACGTACTTAAAATGCCCGGAGAATTTACCGGTGGAATGATCCTGCCGGGGATTGAAATGATGTTCAATTCCCTTAAAAAAAATACGGAGCAGCTTCCTGCCGCATCGATAAAAGATTATAAAGATTTAATCGGAACCGGCACAAATCCTTCTATTGCTTCAGGTGTTATTAATTCAAATGCAGGCTTAATTCAAATAGTTTGTGAATATTTAAGAAAGAAAAAAGCCGGGGAAATAAAAATATTTGTAACGGGCGGAAATGCGGAAAAAATAATTCCTTTTTTGAATTTTGATCTCATTTATGAAAAAGCTCTCGTGCTTTTCGGAATTAATGCGGTATGTAGAAGACTTAAAAAATGAGCAGCCTAAATTTTGATTTTAATATTATCGATCAATCTTGTTTTCCCGATTTTAGCCGCAATTAGAACATAATATGAAATCCCCTCCTCCAGTTTTCCGATCAGATTAAATTTCTCATCTACTACACTTACATAATTCAAAAGAATGTTTTTTTCAACCAGAAAAAGAGAGCCGATATGCTTTATTATTTTTTTCGCATCTCTTTCGCCGGATTCAACCATCTGCTTTGCTTCATTTAACGATTTTGAGAGAAGGAGCGCTTTGCTTCTGTCCTCTTCATTCAGATAAATATTCCTAGAGCTGAGCGCCAGCCCGTCTTTTTCCCTGACAATAGGACATTCAATAATTTCGATTCCGTATTTTAAATCCCGGACCATCTGCTTAATTACCGCCGTCTGCTGCGCATCTTTCTGGCCGAAAAAAGCGAAATCCGGGTTTACGCAATTGAATAGTACGGCAACAATCGTGGTAACTCCTTTAAAGTGTTCGGGCCGTAATTCTCCTTCCAGTATTTTTGTCGTTTGATTTACAATAACGTTAGACCGGAATCCGTCCTGGTAGATCTCGGCTTCAGAGGGCGCGAATAAATAATCAGCCTTCTCCTCAATGAGAAGCTTTTTATCCCTTTCAATATCGCGGGGGTAAATATTAAAATCTTCATTAGGGGCAAATTGAGTAGGATTAATAAAAATTGAAACAACGGTAACGTCGGCTTTTTCTTTCGACGCTTTTACTAAAGAAAGATGCCCGTGGTGCAGATATCCCATGGTAGGAACAAAACCGATTGTCTTCCCATCCCTTTTAATTTTTTGGGAAAGCCTTTGAATTTCTTCAACGCTGCTTACGGTTTTAATAGCAGCCTCAGTTTAACAAGTTTAAAATATTATGGATTGTATTTTTTAACTCTTTCCTGTGAACCACCAGATCAATGAATCCGTGCTCAAGCAGGAACTCCGAGCGCTGGAAGCCTTCTGGGAGATCCTTACCTATTGTCTGCTTTATTACCCTGGGCCCTGCAAAACCGATTAAAGCCTGGGGTTCGGCTATATGAACGTCGCCCAGCATGGCATAACTTGCAGTAGTACCCCCTGTGGTCGGATCGGTCATTACGGAAATGTAAGGAACTTTTGCGGCCGCAAGCTTGGTTAGCCTCGAGCTAGTTTTAGCAAGCTGCATAAGGGAATATGCGCCCTCCATCATTCTGGCTCCGCCGCTCGACGATACTATTATCAGGGGGAATTTATTTCTCACGGCTTTATCAATTACACGGGCGATTTTTTCTCCTACAACGGAACCCATGCTTCCCCCGATAAATTTAAAATCCATGCATGCAAATGCGACATTCAGCTCATTCAATTTCCCAGTACCGGTTCTGACTGCCTCATTAATTCCTAGTTTATTCACAGCGTCCTGAATTCTTTCGGTATATTTTTTTGAGTCGGTAAAATTCAGAGGATCCGCGGCGGAAATCTTTTTATCTATCTCTTTAAATGTTCCTTTATCTAGAAGAATATCAATATATTCCCGGCTTCCGATCCGGAAATGAAAATCGCATTTTGTGCAGGTCCAAAGATTTGCTTCAAGCTGCTTTTTATGTATTATTTCACTGCATTTAGGGCATTTCTCCCATAATCCGTCCGGGAGCTCTTTTTTCTGGGTATCGGAAGAAATATTTTCTTTAGATCTTTTAAACCATGCCATTAATTGATCTCTTTCTCTACATCGGCAGAAATTGATAGAACTTTACTAGGCTCTTCAGGATCATTAGAGCTGATTGTAATAACCCTGCTCATTTTTCCGGTCCTGTCTTTTGTATTTAATTCCACCTTGAGAGTTCCTTCCTGCCCCGGTCCAACGGTTTTACTGCTCACCAAAGCAGCAGTGCAGCCGCAGGAAGTCTGAACATCTTTAATTTCAAGCGGAGCATCTCCTTTGTTGGTGAATTTAAATGTATAGTCTACAACATTACCTTCCTTTACCATACCGAAATCGTGCTGGGATTCGTCAAAATAGATTTTCGGCTGATTTGATCCGACCGATTCCTTCATTTTCTGTATTACCGTGCCGTAAATCTTCAATTCGAGCTTTTCGTTTCCCGGATCATTTGTCTCTACATAAACAGATTTCCTCTGTTTTCCCGATCGGCCGTTAGTATTAAACTGGACATTAATATTAGTAGACTCTCCGGGCTTTAATTCTTTCTTTTCCGGATCGGCGGCTGTACATCCGCATGATGCTTTTACATGCTTAATTATTAAAACATCACCTCCGTTATTGGTAATAATAAAACTATGCTTGACTAACGTTCCCTGCTCAACCGTGCCAAAATCATATTCGATCTGCTGCATAGATATTTTCGGTCCTACAAGCTGAGCAAAGCTTAAAGAACAAGTTATCAAAAAAATGCCTATGATTTTCATATTTTCTTTCCCTTATTCTTAATAATAAAATTTTTTAAATAATTTGGTTCTAAAAATTCGTAATCATAAGTTACTAATTTCCTGCCAAATAGATCGGCCCATTTTGCCGTGAATCCGGCTGTAGGAGCAGAAATGTTCCCTTTTTCAGCAGCAAAAATTTTATCCCTTGGTAAAGACTTATCTTTTAAGGGTAAATTTAATAATGCATTGCCAAATAAAAAAGAACCGTTCACTCTCTCCGCAAGGCTGTTTCTATTTAATATCTGAAGCTCTTCAAGGAAAAAATAAGAATTTGAATCCTTGGATTTTTTCAATTTAGCATAAAAAAATTCTTCCGAATTAACATTATTTGCGATAATGAATTCCGTATCTGCAGGGATTGTTTCTATTATTTGAAGCGCAAACGCTTCAAAAGTTGGAACCGGGATAAGAGGCAGCGACAATGCATACGCAATGGATTTTGCGGCTGACATTCCGATACGCAGCCCTGTAAACGAACCCGGCCCGGCTGATACCGCAATGCATCTAATCCCACTGATTTCTATTCCTGCCGAAAGAACAGCAGCATCTATAACTTCAAAAAGCTTTTCTGCATGGGAATATTTTAAATCCAAGCTTTGTTCAAAAATTTTTTCTTCGGAGCAGTAAATACACGAGCTGCATGAATTCTGGGATGTTTCAACAGCCAGGATGGGAAGAATTTCATTCATATTTTTTTATAGAAATTAACCTGGAAGAATCATATTCATTAAATGCAGCATCAGACTCCGGTAAAAAAGCCATGGTAACTTCAAATCTTTCCTTGGGAAGCATTTCCGGGAATAAGTTTCCCCACTCTATAAAGACTGCCCCCTTGCCATTAAAATAATCGTAATAACCGATATCTATCAATTCACCGGGTTTGTTAATCCTGTAAAAATCAAAATGATAAATGTTAAATTTTCCGGCATATTCATTTATCAATGTGAATGTTGGACTAGAAACCTCGCTGACCCCAAGCTTTTTAAGAACATTCTTTATAAAAAAAGTCTTTCCCGTTCCTAAACTGCCGTTAAGAACAATTACCTCACCGCCTTTTAAGCAGCGTGAAAACCTTTCCGCAATATGGATTGTCTCCTCAATCGAAGAAACCTGCTTTAAATAGGGAAATTCCACTATTATTTCGGTTCCATTGTAATTACAGGGAGGATCATTTCTTCCATTGAAATACCTCCGTGCTGAAAAGTGTCTTTATAATATGTCAGGTATTTATGGTAATCCGTCGGGTAAACGAAATAAAAATCTTCCTTTGCAATTATATAGTTAATCGTTACCCCGCGTTTCGGAAGCTTATAATCGGCCGGGTTCTTTATGTAAATTGCATGCTTCTCATCGACTTTTAAATTCCTGCCGTATTTGAACCTTAAATTTGTAGAAGCTTCCTTGTCTCCCAGAACTTTTGCCCCTCTTAACGATCTTATGCTTCCGTGGTCCGTAGTAATTACTATTTTAACATTTTTAAGCTGAGCCAGACTTTTAAATGTTGATAATAAAGACGAATAAGTAAACCAGCTGTTAGTCAGCGAGCGGTAAGCAGGTTCATCCGGAGCTATTTCCTTCAGAATATCTGAATCCGATCGGCTGTGGGCAATCATATCGAGGAAATTTACAACTACGGCAGTTAAATGTGTATTCTGGTATGAAAGTATATTCTGTTCAAAATTTCTTCCGACTTCCGGATCAATAATTTTAATATACTTAAGCTCATTCTTCAATTTAATTTTTCTCCTGTCGAGCAGCAGCTGGAGCAGTTCCTTTTCATATTTGTTCATGCTCTTTTCATCCTCATCCCTGCCCGTCTCCCAAAGCTGCGGATAATATTTTTCTATCTCCGAGGGAAATAACCCGCTGAATAATGAATTACGGGCATAGGGAGTAGCAGTGGGCAGAACAGAATAGTAATACTCCTTTTCGATTTTAAAAGAATCCAGAAGATGTTTTTCCATAAGCAGCCATTGATCCAGTCGGAGGCAGTCGAGCACAAAGAAGAAAACATTATCGGAAATATTCAGCTTATCAATCAGATATTTATTCACTATCTCGGTAGTTAATGCAGGAGTATAGGCATCATTAACGTTGAAGATCCAATTTACATAATTTTTCTCAACGAACTTTGAGAATTCTTTATTGGCTTCCCTCTTTTGATCGTTGAGTGTCTGCCGGAGACCTATCTCCGGATAAGAATCCAGCTCAATATCCCAATTGGTAAGCTTTAAATAGATATCAATCCATTCATCGAAATCCAATCCTCGGAGCAATGCCTGTGAGATCTGGTTAAAATCATGCAGGTAATCTTTTGCCGCATATTCGCCGGTTATTTTTTTACCTTCAAGGATCTTTTTACAGACAAGGAGAACCTGGCTTGGATTTACCGGCTTGGTAAGGTAATCGAGGATTTTCCCCCCGATTGCTTCATTCATTAAAGTTTCTTCTTCATTTTTAGTGATCATTACTACCGGTATATTCGGATCGAAATCTTTAATCTGTCCGAGTGTTTCCAGTCCCCCCATCCCGGCCATCATTTCATCCAGGAATATCAAATCATAAGGTTTTTCTTTTACTTGAGACACTGCATCTTCCCCGTTGGTAACCGTATCTACATCATAACCTTTTTCGGAAAGAAATATTACATGAGATTTTAATAATTCAATTTCGTCGTCTACCCAAAGTATTTTTTTATTTTTCATAATGTTAAAAATCCTTCGAAAACAATTATCAATTAATAATTAACTTATAAAAAATTAAACATGAAAGTATCAATCTTAAAGATTTACGGGGAAGAACAAAACAAGTTAACCTGTTAAAGCTAAGTAATTAATAAATACTACTGGATGGAAATATGCACATCCAGCCCTGCTTCATTAGTTGTAGTAGGAGGAATTCTAGCTGCTCCTTCGGGTTCAACCGACGATCGGCGGTAAAAAATTGATAGAGTAACTTTGGAGCTAATCGTGTATTTAATTCTGGGCTCCATAGTAGTTCTTGTATTCCCGTCCTGAGGAGTGCCCTCCTCCCTGAAATCATTCATATCAAATATAATGGTTGAATTCTGAGTACTTGAATAAGAAAAGCTGAATTCAATATCATTTTTCAATGAAATTCCAAATAAAGGAAGCTCAAAGCCGGATTTTGAATATCCTGCAGTGATACCAATATCTCTTGAATAAGTTTCAGTGATTTTTTGAGTGGATTTTGTAAGATCATAAGTTGTTTTGGTGCTGTATTTCAGGGTGGAAGTAAGATTTCCTCCCCAAACTTCGCCGAACCCGAAATTCAAGCCGAATAAGGGGGCAAAACCGTAATCAATCCTCTGGGTTGAAATCTCTTTTTTTCCGTCAGGATTTATTTTCCATCCCTCTGAATAATTGGAAACATAAGAATGGCTTAATGAAACTCTTTTTGCAAAGGCTTTAAATAAGAAAAATGATTCCAATCCGTCCCAGCTGATATTCCAGTTCGGCCTGGGAATATATTTAGAATAATTTTTTAAAAAGCTCAGTTTGGAAAGGAGAGGAAAGCTTTCAAATCCGCGTATAAATGCATCCGATAGATTCTCATTTTTATTTGGAGCGTCGGGATTATAAAGATCTTTCACTTGCTTGATGCCGCTTTTAAATACACTAAGGAACAAAAAGGGCGGCAAAGATAAAAACGAACGGTCTATTGAGCCTGTGGAAGCCACATTCGATATAAACATGCTTCCGTCATCATCTACTTTCAAAGTTGTAGTTTTATTTATTGACCAGCCCACGGACCAGTTCAAATCGATTTTTGCACCCGACCAGAGGGGGCGGGAAGTTTTAAAATCGAGGTTATTTTTTTGTGAAAAAGCATCCTGCAGGTTGCCGGGCGCACGCCTGCCCACATTGCTTCCAAGCCCGAACATAAAACTGCGTGAAGGGCCTCTATCCTGGTTAAAAGAAAGTCCCCAAAAATTATTAAATCCTGTGCCTTTTCCGAGTACTCCTGATTTGGAGAGCGAATTATCATTGGTGAAATTGATGCTTATAGTTTCGTAATCAAATAATAAAGTTTTGGCAAAGGTGCTTAAGAAAAGAACTGCATTTTTCAAGGGTGCTTTTCTCTTAACTAATACCTTTGTAGTATCTTCGGAATTTAAGGTGTCTTTTTTTACGGCGGGAATTGTATCCTGCACTTGTATCTTGTTTTCAGGGGATTCCTGTCTTATATCCCGGCCGCGCCTGTTTCCCGTGGTCTGCTGCTGCTGCTGCTGCTGTGTATTTTTCTCCTCAGGTGGTTCGGAGAAAAGAGGCTGAAAGAGAGATTTTAATCTAACTGTCAATCCTACTGAGCTTTTACTACCATAGCCCGCGCTTCTTCCTAGAACTTCCTGCCTGAAATCATTTGTCCACTGGTAGCCAACCGAATAACCCGAAGTCAAAGTAAAAAATTTATTTAAATTCCAGAGACTGGGTAGCTTAGGGGAAGTTCTCAGATCTACATTCTGCTGGTAATTATAATCTTTACCAAAAAATGCTCCGGAAAAAATATCACGCCATATATCCCTCTCGGAACGTTGTAAGTCGATCCCGTTAATTTTATCGGATTCAAGATATGCCAGCGAAGACTGTATATTTACATTATAGGAAGTGCTTAAATTTAAAAATCCCCCTTCGGTAATTTTCCATGCAAAATTAAAACCGCGCCTTGTTGTAAAATCACGGTTGACTGATTCCAAAGAGGTGGTATTAGATAGAGCTCTTGAGATACTTCTAGTTCTATTCCGGCTGGCAGAGGCATTGAACTGAAAGCTCTGCGGCGTAAAATAAACTTTAGCGTTCTTATAATCGGAGAATAAACTGACTACTGAGCCGAGCACAGGAACATCCGCAGGATAGAAAAAATAATCCGGACTGAACGTTAAGTTGTAGTTCATTGTTGCATTCCATACCCAGCTCTTGGTGGACATAATAGTAGGATTCCTGCTGAAAGAATTATTATAGTTGAAGCCGAAAGCCAGGGAATTCCATGTATCCCTGATCAGCCAGTAATTCGAAGGAATCTTTATCTTTATATTTGATGAAGACCAGCTGTCGGAGATATTAACTGTCTGCGATTCGGAAATTATCTGGTCTGCTGTCTTCCTCTTTGTTCTAGATGTATCCTCCCTTAGGCGTTCTGCAGCCTGATCAACTCTAATGTCCGTTCCGGGCAGATATAAAGGCTTACCAATTGATTCCGTATGTGAGTAATTGAGCTTTAAATTAGATCCGGACATATTTGCAGGAATAAGCTTCAGTACATCAAAATCCACAGCAGTATTCCAGTTTTTAGATTCTACCCTGGTCCCGAATCTATCTGAAAGCCTGTGAAAATAAGGATTAGTCTGGCTCATGTTGAAATTAACGGTCATGAGATCTGCTAGCTTCATCTGGGTCGAAACGCTGTAAGCCCAGCCGGGAGAATCGTCCGCTCCGACCACTCTTAATTCATTAACCCAAATTTCTCCGGATACGCCTCCGCGCGTATAAGGCTTATCGGGATTATCCGGATTATAAATACCCACCATTAAGAATTTAACCTGCGTGAGAGAGGGATTTCCTTTTATCCTGTAAAAATGATTCGGCTTCCCCTCAACTCCCTGGCTGATTATATTTAAAGTATCGCGAATCTGTTTAAGCGCCGTAAGCTTGCTGAATTCAATGCTGATTTCATCCCACCCAAATGAACTCGGATCAGGATTAAACCTGACCGGCTGACGGTATTCATAATAATTATTGGTATCGATGCCGAAACGGAAATAAACTTCAGCCGAATAAAAATTTTTAGCGGAATCATAATATGAGATTGAACCGGGCATAGTATTTTTATCGCCGTGGACAAATAATTTCATCTCGGAATAATTAAAAACATCGAGGGGTTTGTAAAGGTATTTAACCGCTTCCCGGTGTTCTCCATCCTTTAAATCGGTAATTATTAAGTTTAAAGCTTGTTCATTCCTAAAAACCTCTTCATTGGGATTTGTCCGGTCTTTCTCCTGGGAAACTCCGGGAGGTATGTGGTAATCCGGATTATCCTCATAGCTGATTACGGATACTGCCATTGTTGTATCCTGCTTCAGCACTTTTTCCCATTGATTTCCGACAAGATTAAATTCGGCAAATCTCAGATGAATGCGTGAATTGACATTTGTCATAAACATCCTGATCGTTTCAACATTTGATAGGCTCGGATCGCCGACTTTTGTAGTTGTATCTTTCAGGGGAATTCTGAATAAATACCATTTAGGTTTATCTGCCGGCTGATCTCCCCCGCCCACGATAAAAGGATTATTTACAGGATTAAGAGGAACAACATATCTGAAAAAGTTATTAACAAGACTTATATTACCATTTCTATTTAGATCTTCGGTATCCGGAAATCTCCCGATATCGGTAAGATGCGCATTCCCCTGCGTACCATTTATATTAAAATAAGCCTCCGGAGATAAGCTCGAACCTCCTGCAAATGCAAAATTATCGCCGCTTGGATCAGCCCTGTTCGGTGCATTTGGATACCTTATTCTCTCCTGTTCATCAGTTAATCCGTCTATACCTACATCCTCCTTTCCCTCAAGATCCATTACATCATTCCCGTCCTTGTCCTCGGTATCAAGGCTGTCGTTTGGAATAACATCTTCACTGATCCTTCCAAGATCGATATATAATTTGGCATCAGACGGGGCATCGGCTACGTTCAGCCAAAACTCAATAAATTCCACATTCTCTTCCACCAGGTTATTAGCCGTAGAAGAAAGGAGCTTCATTACTCCGCCCCAGTTTTCATTTCTTGCATTAAGGTTTGGAGCATAATTAAAAGTGCCCGGTGTATCCGGCCAAAAATTGTAATCCATTACAGGTACATCCTGATCTTCCCTGGCTACTCTTTTTCTATCGCCCCAGATTTGCTGAACCACCACGCCCGAAGGTGTAGCCGAATACCAGAAGCTTTTTCCCTTGTGCGGCATCATATCGGCCGGGAGTACTCCCGGCAATGTAGGAAGGTTAAAAGGCGGACTAAGATCTTTCCATCCTGTATAGGAAACCCCGATTGGAATTATCCTTTTTGCTCCTTCGAAATCGTCTATATATGCAATGCTTTTATTATTATCCGAGGCAATAGTACTTTTTTTAGTATTAGGATCGGGATCAATATATGCGTACTCTCCGTTCAGCGTGAGGCTTGACATCTGCTTGGTGGAGATTAACTTATCAAGACCCTTTGTTACAAATGGAAGATCTACACCCGTAGTGAAATCGACACCGTAAATAGTATTGCTTAAAGGCTCTTCGCCGATTCTAACTTTGTCGCTTAGCGTCTGCTGGTTCAAATTTAAAATAGAGAAACCTAACTTGGTTCTTTCCGAAAAATTAAAGAGACCTCTGGCTCCAAGCAATGTTTTTGAGGCCAGCTGGAAAAGATCATTCTGCTCATATGTAATTTTCAGATCTGCGCCGGGGACAAGTGCCGCATCGTTGCGGATTGTAAGCTGACCTATTGTATAATCCACGACGTAATCCGTTCCCGCAGAGAGCAGCCTTCCGTTAAGAGTTACCTTTACGGAATTCTCGACAATATTAAAACCCAGCTGATAGACATTTGATGCTTCACCGGAATATTTCCCGACCAGCACCCATCTATCCTTTGTTTTTTGGCTCTGCGCTCCGATGGTGGTTGTATCATATACATCATCGAACCTTAGAGAATCTTTATTTGCGAAGACCGGCGGAATATTGTTTCCGAAAGGATGCAAAGTAGGAAAGATAATTTCACCTGTTTCCTGGATAACTGTTACGCCCGATTTCCAGTCGAAAATATTATCCGGTGTTGCCTGATCGCTCGAATTGTACCTATCCAAACCGAATGCTTCAAGAAGCTTTACCGAGCCTCCCCCTTGATTAGGATCTTTCGGCAGTTCTTCAACCGGATCCTGCCCGGGAATTTCCCGCTGAATTCTAAACTCAAAGCCGTCTTTTTTAATGTTTCTGCCGCCTACCGGATAAATATTTTTTAAAAGCAGGTTCCACGCTTTAGCCCATCTCGGCTGCAGGTTAGCCGGTTTTACTAATTTTAAGACGAGTTTTTGCGAATCGGATTTAGCGGTTGCTAAAAATTCTCCGAAAAATTTATCGTTATCTGCACCTGGTAGAAACTCCCGCCGGTAAGCGACCGCAATTATATCCTGTTCATTAATCTGGGTTTTAAATGAAATAACACCTGTATACTCATTATAAGTATAATCGTCATTTTCAGTTAAAAGAAGGAACCGCCCGGTTTCACTGAGGCCATCCCCACCGGCGATATTCTTCCTCCATTTAATACTATCATATTGAGCATTATTGCTCGTAAGCGGATCCAAATCAATATATGCATTAGCATTTCTTTCCCTCTGGGGATTTTTCCCGGAAACATTTATCGATTTCCACACTTCAAGATCTTTAATGTGAAGCGAATCGGTAACTGTAACCCCGCCGCTTGCATAAAATGTATTGTATAAGTCTTCGCTTGCATAGTCCTGATCGATGAAATAATGATTTATTGAATACTCATATGCCCTTTTCTCAAAAGTTTGTGAAGTCGAACCGCTGTTTACCGAAACCTCTTTGATTTCACCTTTCTTTTGGCTCGCTAGAGCGGTTAATGAAAAAGGACCCATTTTAAATAATGCTTTAACACCAAAAAGAGCTTCGCTTCCACCAACTAAAGGAGAAGTCTCAAGAGATACATTTCCGGCTTCAATGCTTTGAATTATTTCATCTTCATAGCCTGTATACTTAATTTTAAGCTGGTTTTCATATTCGAAAGTCCTCTCGGTATTCCAATCTGCATTAATATTAAGCTTGTCCCCGATTGTTCCACTGACATTTATCTGAACCTGCTGCTTGAAGTCGGGCTCATTCCTCGTATTTCCAAGTCTTGATGCGGTTACACCTTCGGTAGTTTCGCTTCTCCAGGCACCGTGTATATCGACTGCTCCTCCTATTTTTAAGCTTATTTTCGGATCACCGAATATACTTAGCACGCCTACACTAGGGAGAGGAATTTCAAAATCGGTTATATCTTTAATCAATTCCCCTAATCCTTTTTTCCCCTCCTTAAGCTCATAAGTATAGCCGAGATCTTCCCATGTTTCTCTCTGTCTATAGGCCAGACTCGCATTTATATAATCCTCTATCGGCATTCTAAGAAGTATTTTCGTTTCCTCATCCCCTATCATCTCCTTAATCTCCACATACTTCCCGGTAGAATCGATTTCCACTTTTCTGCTTCGTGCCTTATTCGTTACCGGTGCATAAAACGGGGACAATCGTTTCAATTTCAACTGTACATAAGGCACATCAACTCTTTTATAATGAAAATATTTAATACGCGCAGTGGAATCTAACGCCATTGAATCTACTTTGGTGGTGTCTCTTGTAAATTTCCTGGTAGAATCGGAAGATTTATACGAGGTATCCGTGGAAAATGCTTTTGCTAAAGAATCCATCCGTCTGTCTGAAAGGCTGTCTGCCAATATATTACTTTTGCCCGGATCATTTACTTTAAAATTTTTCAGGAATCTTTTTTCAGGCGGACTATGTTTATCAAGCTTGATTGAAGATGATAGGTTTCTTTCCGAATTGATGATCGCATCGATCCAAAGTGATTTATTGATTTGAAGGGAGGGTGAGAATTTAAATCCGATGTTAACAGCGGCATAAAAAAAGATAGCGGAAAATAACAGTACGCCGATTAACTCGCGGACCGGATTTATCTTACTATGTTTGATATGGAAGCCTTAAAAAGAAAAATTACTAGTAATTAAAAAGTAAAGATGTCTCCCTATTACTCCTCCTAATTTTTTTATTTTGGTTGAAAAAATTAGACAATAAAAGTTTTATTTTCAAATTATTTTGCCGGTTTTTCCCTTTTTCCCGAAATGGTAAAATCTGGATTTAACTGCATTGAAACTTATAATATATATTAGTTTCTGTTAAGGTAATTTTTTTTCGCTATTTACAGATTATTATTGAATCCGTCTTATTCATTCTTAGTAAGTCTTTTTATTTCTTTTTCAAATTCCGGGAATTGAATAAGCAAATCCTTTCTTTTCCCTATTTCAAAATCTTCAAATTCAAATCCCGGAGAAACTGTACAGCCGATCAAGGCATATGAATTTTTATCAGCTAATTCTGCGCCAAACCAGGAATTTTTTGGAATAACTGCTTGAAAAGATTCACGCTTCGATAAATCTCCACCGAGAATAAGCTTTCTGAGGACCCCATTTTCATTTATAATAACTATTTTGACGGAACAGCCGTCATAATAATGCCAAATCTCATCGGATTTTAACCTGTGCATTGCCGAAAAGTTCTTTCCTTTAAGCAGGAAATAAATTAACGTGCTGAAGGTTCGGTCTCCCGAATAGCCATGCTTAAGACAATCCTTTTTAATTATTCCGTTCGATCTGTATGTCTCTTTGAAGAAGCCTCCTTCCGGGTGAGGAAGCAATCCGAGCTTTTCAATGTAATATTCTGCGGTTTTTCTCATGTATTAAACCTTAATTATAAAAGTTACCGTCAATGTATTCTTTCTTTTTAAATAAAGCTAATGGGATGAGAAAGGCATGGGTGCATGAATGCATTGAGGCTGAGGCTAAGGCCGAGGCTGAGGCTAAGGCAGTATGTATGAATGAATGGCTGAATGGATGAAGGAGGCATGAATAAATGGGTGCAGGCCTGCCCCTGTTGAGGTTGAGGCTAGGAGAGTCAATCTTAAATCTAATATCGTTACTTTCTTCAATCCGAAATTCGACCTGCCTGCAGGCTTGTCTGCCGGCAAGGCAGGAATCCGAAATTCGAAATCCGAAATCTTTTGACTTAGTCCTGTTATAAACCATTTATACCCTGATTTTAGCGGTTGGCTGCCATGCTGCTTCCCATGATCCCTAAACCTATAAAAAGTGATTTCCATTTTTACCTCCGTAAAAATCTAAAACCTTATTCAGGGTTTTTTTGTCAAAATGCTGATAAATATTATAGAAGAATAATTATTATAAAATCTAAAATGTTCTATAAGTCAAAATTCAGTAGATTTGTCTGTTAAAATTTTTTGAATTGTATTTAATTTGATTAGGTTGAATTAGAAATTTCCGAATATCATCTCTTAGAAAAATTAATTTTAAATGATAATCTGATATTTTGATAATTCAATTAAAATTGATGAGATTACTTGTTGAAATTGTAGAATATCTTTTTGTCCTCAACCGGCTTAAAATAAATCCATTTTTTACCAGGATTATTAATGACCATTAAAAAGCGTTACCTGATTATCTCCTCAGCCTTTATTTTATTTATAATTATCATTGTCGTTAAGCTCCTTACCTCAGCTCCGGAAAGACGTCCGTCTTTAATTCCGGCAGTATCGGCAGGAAAAATAATTAAAGGAGAAATTGAAAGAAGCGAAACACTCACGGGGAATATTCTGCCGATACAGCAGGCAGATATTTATCCAAAGGTGAGCGGCAACATAGAAAAAATTTATGTAGATATAGGGAGCCGTGTAAGCAACGGAGAAATATTAGCCCTGATAGATACTACAATTTATTCCCAAAATATGAAGCAGGCGCTTGGCAATTATATGCAGGCTCAAGCGAATTACGAAAACAGCAAAACTAATTTCGAAAGAAATAAGGTACTCTTCGAGCAGAACTTAATTTCCAAGCAGGAGCTGGATAATGCGCAGACGTCAATGGACGTAACCGAATCGCAGAAAGAATCTTCAAAGGCTGCATATACCAATGCTCTTACACAATTAAATTACTGCAGGATCACTGCACCTTTCAGCGGCTATATTACCAAACGTTCATTTGATCCGGGTGCTTATGTTACCGCAGGAAGCAGCCAGTCATCCAGCCTGTTTACTATAATGAATGTCGATAAACTGAAATCAATAGTAAATGTCCCCGAAAAAATCGTTCCTCTGCTCGATAGGATTAAAGGCATTGAAATACGCGCCGATGCGCTGCCCGATACCATTGTATTCGGTGCAGAATTAAAAAGAATAAGTGAAGCGGTAGATTTAAATACAAGAACCATGGCTGTAGAAGTTGATATAGATAATTCAAAATCACAATCGGGAAAACCGAGCCGCAGCGCGGACTCTTTTAATCAGCTGAAACCGGGAATGTTTGCCAGTATAAAATTAATTATTGAAAAGAAGAAAAATGCTCTTATCCTGCCTGACCAGGTGATCATGAATGATGATCAAGGGAACTATGTTTTTGTTCTTAACCATGATACGACTGTCTCAAAAAAATATATAAGGCTGGGAATCCAGCAGAATAACCGGAATGAAGTTTTATCCGGGCTCGATGAAAATGATAACATTGTTTTTCAAGGGCAGAATTTAATTGCGGACAAGATGAAGGTTAGGGTGGCGAAATAGGAAGAATGGAGTATTGGAGTATTTGAGAAATGGAGTATTGCAGGAAGATTGGAATAGCGGAATAGCGGAATAGTGGAATAATGGAATATTGGAATGATGATATACTTCAAATTGATATTTATTCTCTGATGCAGTATACCGATCTATTTTATCCGGTATCCGGAACCCGGCATCCGGCATCTGGAATCCGGCATCGGAAATCTCAATCC
>DATKLQ010000307.1:0-4209 GCA_035542335.1 Ignavibacteriaceae bacterium
AGAGTGAATAATTAATACTATTTCGCATACCAATTTTTTCAGCTGTTACGACAACTTCATTACTCACTATATTTTGTGCCTGCAGCGGAAATGTAACATTTGCAGCATTTTTTTCAATCACATTTAATCCCATTCTTAAGGTTTCATATCCAATCATTGAAACCCTAATATTATGCTCACCGGCATTCACATTCGATATTAAAAATTTACCTGTCAAATCAGCAGATGATCCTGAAGATGTGCCTTCGACAACCACATTCGCTCCTGCGAGCGGTTCGCCTGTTTTCCGATCAATAATATAGCCCGTAACGGAACCGGTGCCGCTCGGTAATCCCCAGTTCTGATCATAAGTTACCTGATAGTTTGGATTTATAGTCTGATTAACATCGCTATAATTCCGCTTTACGGGAAGAGGCCTTACATCTACAAACCATCTTTCTAATTCGGGCAAGCTCTTAATTGACATAGGCTCGGCTGTCGATAAGGTTAATGAAATATCTTCCCAATCTTCGCCCGTAGACTGCTGTATCATGCCAAAATAATAAAGCCCAACTTCTTTTTTTTGGGATGATACACGGGCATCATATATAGGATACCAGCCCGCACTCTGCACAATGTATGAAGGAAGCAGTTTTATATCCCCGCCGTAATCCATTTCAACAATAACAATTACTTCTTTATAGTTTTTAGTTTTTACGCCCTGCGATTGAGCAATTTCTGCTCTGATAGCATTTATTTTCTGTTCAATTAAAGTTTTTGCGCGATTCTGTACTCGTAATCCCTTATAAATCTCAGATAAGTTGCGTTCAACAAAGGTCAACATTTGGCTCCAGTCCTTTGAGGAAGCCAAATTCATCATCATTTTCTCATTAATATATTTTGAAGCCTGAGCTTTTAATCCTTCAACAAATTCTTTTTTACTATTTAAGAGAGCAATCTCATCCGATGCTACAATTACAAGCTGATTTAAAGAATCTATTTCTTCCTCTAAATCTTTAATATTTTTTTGCTGTACTTCCGTAGTAAACCTCTGCTCGACCTTTACATCCAGGATTTTTATAATCCCGGGACCTGAGGAGGAGATTCTTACAGATTCATTCTCGAGATCCGCAGGTAAATTTGAAAAAATAATTTTATGCTTTCCCTTTGATAAATTAAGCCCGGCTTCGCGGGTAACCAGTGCCCTGTTTTTAAATACTGTAGCCGAGATTACTTTTGAATCGGCTTTCTCCTCTTTTTGAGGGTATATAAATGCAGAAAGAACAGCTAAAAGCAGCAGGCAATTTTTCATGGAGAGCCCCGTAAATTGTTTTAAGGATTTCCCCTTATACATTAATAAAAAAAAAGCTGTTCCCGGGAAAGAACAGCTTTTTAATTTTTTTTTCTTCTTTATTTCATCTTTTTTCTATAGAAACATAAGAGCGTTTTGTTTCCCCGGTATAAATTTGTCGGGGCCGGTAGATCCTGCCTCCGGGTGTTTCTTTCATTTCCTTCCATTGTGCAATCCAACCGGGCAGACGGCCTAGTGCAAACATCACCGTAAACATATCTGTCGGTATTCCCATTGCGCGGTAAATAATCCCGCTGTAAAAATCTACATTGGGATATAATTTTCTTTCAACAAAAAAGGAATCTCTTAATGCGGCTTCTTCAAGATTTTTTGCAATTTCAAGCAGGGGATCATCCATGCCAAGCTGCTGCAGGACTTTATCGGCTGAAGACTTAAGGATTTTCGCCCGCGGATCGAAATTCTTATAAACTCTGTGCCCGAATCCCATGAGCTTAAACTTGGAATCTTTATCCTTTGCCATATCTACATATTTTTTATAATTGCTGCCGTCGTTCTTAATCTTTTCAAGCATGGTTATTACCTGCTGGTTGGCTCCTCCGTGAAGCGGACCCCAAAGAGCACATATCCCGGCAGAGATCGAAGCAAAAAGATTTGCTTCGCTGCTGCCAACCATCCTTACGGTTGAAGTGCTGCAGTTCTGTTCATGATCGGCGTGGAGGATTAAAAGGAGATCGAGAGCATCTTCCATTACTTTAGGAACTTCATATTCCTCGGACGGGACTGCAAACATCATGTGCAGGAAATCGGCGGCGTAGCTGAGGTGATTATGGGGATAGATATAAGGCTGTCCGATCGATTTTTTATATGAAAATGCCGCAATGGTATTCAGCTTGGCAATAAGCCTGATCATATTGAGCTCCATATCGGCACTTTGATTAATTTCCGGATAAAATGCAGATAATGAGCTTACCATTGCGGAAAGCATTCCCATTGGATGAGCAGTGGGAGGATATCCTTCAAAGAATTTTTTCATGTCTTCATGTAATAAACTATGGTGCCTAAGCTCAAAATTAAATTTTTCCAGCTCAGATTTTTGCGGAAGCTTTCCGTAAATCAGCAGGTAGGCTACTTCGATAAAAGTAGATTTTTCAGCAAGCTCTTCAATCGGGTATCCCCTGTAGCGTAGTATTCCTTTTTCACCGTCAATAAAAGTAATAGCGCTGGAGCAGGAACCGGTATTGCCGTAACCGCTGTCGGATGTAATCGCACCGGTTTTACTTCTAAGCTGGCTTATATCGATTCCGACTTCACATTCGGATCCTACAACCAGCGGCAGGTTGATTTCATTATCCCGAAATGAAAGTTTTGCGGTTTCATTTTTACTCTCGCTCATTTTTTTCCCTTTCTATCTGAAGAAATTTTTGAGTTAATTAGCAGGCCTTGAATTTGTTTCAAGGGAATTAAATGTATTTCCGGTTTTATATGCTTATTTTTTCAGCAAAAACTAATTAACCCAAGGGAAAATATCAACAGCAATTTGTTTTTGTTTATTTATTAAGCACATAGGGAGTGAATGCCGATATTAAAAGTCTTTTGCCATTAAATCCGCAGCCATTCTTCCGCTTTTAACTGCACTCTCAATTGTTGAGGGGAGTCCGGTATTAATCCAATCGCCGGCAAAAATGAGATTATTGAAATTACTCTGAGGATCAGGCCTTATATTTAAGATTGCTGCTGAAGGTATGAAAGTGGCCCTCTTTTCTTTTATTACTAAATAGTTTGTAATGAAGCTTTTTTCAATTTTAGCGTATCTGGATAATTCTTCCGCGGCAGTATTAAATATTTCTTCTTTAGAAACATCGGAAAGATAATTCGCATCGCTTATCACAAGAGTTAAATGAGAATCATGATTAAATATCCATTGAACTGGAGAATCAATTAATCCGTAAAATTTCCCGCTCAAAGGATTTTCCTTCAGCCAAATATGGATAGTAACTATTGTTGAATATTCAAATTCATTTATTCCCTCGAAACCATAACCGGGAAGAATTCTCTGAAGTGCATACAGGGGAACTGCGCTTACTATAAAGTCAAAATCCCGAATCTCCCTTTTATTTGTTCTTATACCTGTAATCTTTTCATTTTGAGTACACAGTGCAGTGACTTCTTCCGAGAAAGAAATTTTACCGTTATTCTTTTTAATAAAATTTTCGGCATCGCTGCAGAATGCTTCACTCAATCCTTTACCCGGGATAATAATTGAGGCGCTTCTGTTCCCCCTGAAAAAAATTTTTTTCAGTATAATAGAGAAAGTTTTTGCAGATGCTTTTTTAATATTAGTATTTAAGGCTCCAACGGCTAACAATTCCCAAAAAGCTTTTTGTATATTTTCAGTTTGACCTTCAAGCTCAAGCCATTCGGCAACACTCAGCTTTTCCAGTCTTCTGCCGGAATAGAGATATATCTTGAGAAAAAATTTCAGGAAGATTAATCTTTCCTTTAAGGAAAGAGCTTTATAATTTAAAAGTCCGAAAAGAAGGCTGAAAGGATAAGGGAGTGAGGATGTTTTTAATTTTTGAATTGAAAGTCCGGGTTTTAAATAATTTACTTCAAGTTTTTTTTGGATAAAAAGATTTTTCTCCGCCCCGATTAATTTGAAAAATCTTAAAGTTTCTTTATAACAGCCCATTAAAATATGCTGGCCGTTATCGATAAGCGATCCGGTCTGCTTATCTGTAAATGAATAGGCTCTGCCCCCCAGCCTGGAGGAAGCTTCGATGATTTCAACGGAAAAACCGGATTGTGAAAGGTAAGCCGCCGAGGAAAGTCCTGCAAGTCCGCCGCCTATTACAATACATTTTTTCATTTCAGATAATGCTGGTTTGTCAACCTTAATGCTGGTTATAAGTCATTGGTCT
>DATKLQ010000308.1:0-6794 GCA_035542335.1 Ignavibacteriaceae bacterium
TTGGAGGAATAATTGATTAATTTAATTGCAATGGCTCCCCAGGGAGGAAGCGGCGGAGGATTGGTAAGCACCTTGATAATGTTCGGTGCAATCTTTTTGATTTTTTATTTTATGATAATCCGTCCCCAGCAGAAGCGTGCAAAAGACAGGGAGAAAATGCTCTCTAATATTCAGAAAGGTGATAAAATAATTACAAGCGGAGGGCTGCACGGTATTGTAGCCGGCATTGATGAAAAAACCGTACTTTTGGATGTTGGCGACAAAGTTAAATTGAAATTTGAGAGATCCGCTATTGCTTCTGTAACCTCGGCACCGAAAGATACTTTTTAAAGTCCGGTAAGAAAATGTTTTGTACAGTAGAAGAAGCCGTTGAAGAGATTAAAAACGGCAAAATGGTTGTTATTGTTGATGATGAAGATCGCGAGAATGAAGGAGACCTGGTTTGCGCAGCCGAGTATGTAACTCCCGATATTGTTAATTTTATGGTCACCCACGGGAAGGGAATGGTGTGCGTTGCTTTAACCGGCAAAAGACTGGATGAGCTTGGACTCCCTCTCATGGTTGATTCTAATTCCGCTCTGCACGGCACCCGGTTTACCGTAACTGTAGATGCAAAAGAAGGGACCACAACCGGCATCTCTGCTGCTGACCGTGCTCTGACTATTAAAAAGCTTATAGATAAAAGCTCCACCGAAAAAGACTTTGCCCGCCCGGGACATATTTTTCCGCTGCGTGCATTTGATGAAGGTGTTTTAAGAAGAGCCGGCCATACCGAGGCAGTAATCGATCTCTGCAGGCTTGCTAATTTAAATCCCGCCGGCGTGCTCTGCGAAATCCTCAAAGAAAACGGGGAAATGGCTAGGCTGCCTGATTTATTGAAAGTCATTAAAAAATTTGATTTAAAAATAACCTCAGTCAGAGATATTATAAGATTCAGACTTCAGAAAGAAAACCTGATCGAAAAAATAACGGATATAAATTTCCCGACTAACCATGGGCAGTTCAGGCTTCATTTGTACCGGAGTAAAGTCGATAATAAAAAGCAGATTGCACTTGTAAAAGGAAATATTAATGAAAAAGACCCTATCCTGGTGAGAATGCATTCCGAATGCCTTACCGGCGATGTTTTTCATTCGCTCCGCTGCGACTGCCATGATCAGCTTAATGCCGCACTCGATATGATTGAAAGAAATGGATCGGGGGTTTTGGTTTATATGCGCCAGGAAGGAAGGGGGATAGGACTCACAAATAAAATACTTGCGTATAAGCTCCAGGATGAAGGGAAGGATACAGTTGAAGCAAATGAAGCGCTTGGATTCAAACCTGACTTGAGAGATTATGGTATCGGTGCGCAGATACTTCTGAATCTTGGAGTAAAGAAAATCAGGCTGCTGACGAATAACCCTAAAAAGGTTGTAGGATTACAGGGTTACGGTTTGGAGATTATTGAAAGAGTTCCGATTGAAATGCCGCCGAATGATAATAATGAAAAGTACCTGAAGACTAAACGGGATAAGCTGGGGCATATAATACTGCAGTGAAGGAGGAATTACGGATTTCGAATTGAGGGGAATGAATGAATGGTTGAATGGATGAATGAATGTTGAGATTCAACTACAGTCATTCAGTCATTCAACCATTCAAGCATTTAAATGAATCTTTATTTCGAATTTCGGAGCCGAAGGCTCATCCCGCTTTGCGGGAGCATTTCGGATTAAGAATAAAATGATCTTAAATCTAAAATCGTTAATCCTATTTCTTAAATCAAAGGAACCTTCTATATTTGGAGTATAGCCAAATGTTTCGATTGAATAAAACTTTATTTATTTCATTTTTATTTTTTTTAAACTTACAAGTATTTCCGCAGCATAAAGTAGTTTACCTTGGAGCAATTGACAGCGAGATTGATCTTGGATTATCTCCGTATGTTTCAAGAGTTATTTCAGAAGCGGAAAAGGAGAATGCGGATGCGGTTATTTTCCACATCAATACTTTCGGCGGGAGAGTGGATGCAGCTACCCAGATTAAAGATGCAATTCTTGCAAGCAAAGTTTTAACAATTGCCTTTATAAATAACCGGGCAATTTCTGCGGGATCGTTGATAGCTTTATCCTGCAGAAAAATAGCAATGGTACCTGGCAGCTCAATCGGTGCGGCAACAGTTGTTGATCAGTCGGGACAGAAACTTAGTGAAAAATATCAATCATATATGCGCTCGGAGATGCGCTCTACTGCAGAAAGAAACGGGAGAAGAACGGATATTGCCCAGGGAATGGTAGACGAAAGGATTGTAGTTGAAGGATTGGACGACAGCACTACTCTGATTACACTTACTGCTGATGAAGCAAAGAAATACGGCATTGCTGATACGCTGGTAAATAATATTGATGATCTTCTGAAAGCTTTTGATCTTAAAGGTGCAGAAGTTAAAAGAATGGACTTCAATTGGGCTGAAGAGGTAGTAAGGTTTTTAAATAATCCGATCGTCTCCAGTCTGCTGATTATGATCGGCTTAATCGGCATTTATACGGAGATCAAAACTCCAGGCTGGGGCCTGCCTGGCACGGTTGCATTGATTTCTCTCGCCTTATTTTTCGGATCTTCTTATATACTTCAGCTCGCTTCAATTCTGGATATCCTTTTATTTATCGCGGGAGTAGTTCTGCTTGCACTAGAAATTTTTGTCATCCCCGGGTTCGGAGTTACGGGAATTACCGGGATTGTTTTAATTGTTGCCGCACTTTTTATGGCATTAGTTGGTTCCGGACCTTTTATCGACTGGAACCAGGTTTCGATTGCAATATTCCAGTTAGCTGGCGCACTGGTTTGTTCCATACTAATTTTCTTGCTCCTGGTAAAATTCCTTCCAAAAACATCGGCATTTAATAGGTTGGTTTTAGCAGATGTTGAGTCTGCCGATAAAGGATTTGTTTCCTATCCTTCCGATAAAGAATTGATTGGGAAGGAGGGAATTGCATTAACAGATTTGAGGCCGGCAGGTTCTGCAGAGTTTAGCGGTGAAAGAATAGATGTGGTAGCCGATTGGGATTATATAGTAAGGGGGAAAAAGGTTAAGGTAATTAGAGTTGAAGGAATTAAAGTCGTTGTGAAGGAAACAGGGAGTAGTTGAAGTTAGGAGTCAGGAGTCAGGAGTCAGGAGTTAGGAGTCAGGAGTCAGAAGTCATGATGAAGTGAGATTCTTTAATATTTCGGAAGGATCTTTAGAAGGATCAAATATTATTTAATTCTCGCATTTGATTTAGAATATATTGACAACAATGATTCTCTTTTAAATTTGGCCGGAGAAGTCGGTAAATTATTATATACCTAAAAAAAAATTTTAGAAAATGAATAATCTCAAACCTTCTGTCTTCTGACTTCTGTCTTCTTTTAAAGTGCTTCTACGATTATTGAACTTTCGGAGCTTTTCCTTTGCGTCTGCTTCATTAAACCCTGCGGAGAATTAGCCTGGACAGTAACTGAGTTTACCATGCTTGTTGACGTTCTCGAGCTTTGAATTCTGCCCTGGCTGACATTAAAATATATTTTACCTGATCCGGAAGCCCTAGGTTTATCGAAAAAGTATTGAAGTCCCCTATTGTTGAGAGTTTGATTCCCTGTTATTTCCGTTCTCATTTCTCCATCGATCGCCGCAAGTGTATCCATATTTTGTTTTTGCATAGAGGTAATTTTAAAATAAGTTGTATTCTTGATTGTCTGCGGGGGCAAAGGGATCGGCTCCTGCTCAACCGACCATGTGGAATCTTTTGCAACCTGCTTTTCCGGAAATTTTCTGAATATCTGCGATAATAAAGGCTTTAAAGTTGCCTCGGTTAGGCTTAGCCTTAAATCTTCCTTCCTCTTGGCATTCATTGAATCCCGCGTTTCGGTTATATCAATAAATTTTTCTATTATTTGTTCATATCTGAACAATTCTATTATTTCCCCGAACTGGGAAATCCTTAAGCTGAAAGGGTTGTTTATAATTGCTTCATACTGGGAGAAAGTTTTCCGCTCTTCAGCGGTTTTTGTTTTTCCGCTCTCATATTTAAATTTATTGCCGTTTGCATCTGCATCAAGCTTAACAGACGTAAAATTGCAGGTAAGCTCTGCCGTATTATTTTTGTCAATCCCGTCCACGGAAAAATCAATAAAGTAAGTTATTTTCTGAATAACATTATTCTGAACAGTGGTATCGGGTCTCTGTAACTGTACATTCTCGCTCTGATCGGTGGTTAAACTATACTTATATTTTTTTCCCTTCTCAAACTTATATTTTAAAGAAAAAGGCCGATTGGGATTTTGAAGGGGAAGAGACTTTGAAATTGAAGAATCTTTAATTCCTGTCGCGGATTGATTCCCGGATTCTTCCTTTTTGCCGCATCCGGAGAGAAGCAGGGAAAGAACAAGAGTGAGAGAAAGAAGTTTGGATTTCATCATAAATTATTCATTATAATTATTTAAAAGCTCATCCCGGGAAAAGAAATGGGATATTTCTATATCGGCATTTTCATCAGAGTCGGAGCCGTGAATAGCATTCTCACGTGTATTTATTGCGTAGAGCTTTCTAATTGTCCCTTCTTTTGCCTTTGCAGGGTCCGTTGCCCCTATCAATTTTCTAAAATCTTCAACTGCATTTTCCTTTTCAAGCGCAATCGGGATGATTGGACCCGATGTAATGTAATCGATAAGTACATCGTAGAAATCCCGGCCTTTATGTATCCGGTAGAACCCCTCGGCCGATGACTTACTGAGCCTAACCATTTTCATCGCCTTTATTTTAAAACCGGCCTCAAGTATCCTGGAGATTATTTTACCGCTATAATTTCTTTTCACTGCATCGGGCTTGATAATTGCTAACGTTCTGTTCAAAATTTCTCCTGTTAAAATTGTTGAATTGCTAAATCGTTAAACTGTTAAATTGCCTGAACAGCAATTTGACAATTAAACAATTTTTATAGCTTTTTTTTTGAAAATTCTTTTTGGATTTTTGATCTTTTCCTTTTTCCTTTTTCCTTTTTCCTTTCTGACCTCAGCCTCAGCCTTCGCCTCAGCCTTAGCTTTTCTCATCATTGCTTTCATCATCGTGCTTCCAATCTCAGCCGGGCTTTCCGCAATCTTAACGCCTGCCTTCATCATTGCCTCAATTTTCTCAATTGCAGTTCCTTTTCCTCCGGAAATAATGGCACCGGCATGCCCCATTCTGCGTCCCGGGGGTGCTGTTCTTCCTGCAATGAATCCGACTACAGGTTTCTTTACATCCTTCTTTATAAAAACGGCTGCTTCTTCTTCTGCGGTTCCACCTATTTCACCGATCATTACAATTCCTTCGGTGTCCGGATCCTCATTAAATAATTTAATTATATCGACAAACCTGGAGCCGATCACCGGATCACCCCCAATGCCTACACAAGTGGACTGCCCAAGTCCGGCATCGGTCAATTGTTTCACAGCTTCGTAAGTCAAAGTGCCGCTGCGGGAAACAACTCCGATTTTTCCCTGTTTATGAATAAAACCGGGCATAATTCCGACTTTTGCCTTACCGGGTGAGATTACTCCCGGGCAGTTTGGCCCGATTAAAACCGATCCTTTATATTTTACCAGGTTATAAACATTTATCATATCCTCAGCAGGAATGCCTTCAGTAATGCAGATGATTACCTTAATTCCGGATTGTGCAGATTCGATAATTGCATCCGCTGCAAATGCGGGAGGAACAAAGATTACCGATGTATTTGCTTTCTGTTCTTTAACTGCTTCTTCAACAGTATTATATACTGGAACACCCTGGAATTCGGTGCCCCCTTTACCGGGCGTTACTCCGGCAACTATTTTTGTACCGTATTCGATCATCTGCTGAGTGTGGAATGAACCTTCTCCCCCGGTGATCCCCTGAACAACCAGTCTGGTTTTTTTATCCACAAGTATGCTCATGACCGGTTTCCTCTAAACTTTTTATAAAAATTTTTGATTTCAAAGATAAAGGTTTTGGGGGAGATTTCCTTGTTAAAGTCTTCGGTAGAGATTACAAGATTACAAAATTACAAGATTACAGGAATGCAAAATTTAATGATTAAAAGTACCTGCACAATGTGCAATAATGACAGTTGAAAGACAATCGAGTCTGGTCCTCGTTCAATTTTCATTTAGGATAAAAAATCAAAACGGAATCAGAATTATTTTGACTGCAGTAAATGAGAGGGAAAAACAAAATTTAAAAGGAATTATTTTTTCATAGATCCCTACGTATATTTTAATTCTGAAGTGAACCATAAATTACAAAAGAGATTACCATTAACCAGGGAATGAAATATCCGAGCGAGAGCATGATGGTTTCGGATAGTCCGGGCGGGATGTATTTCAGCCTGTCCCATAAATCATCCGCAAGATTTTGGTAAATGCGTTCTCCCCTGGGATCATGGAATCTCCCCAATAATCCGGATATATTAACATTTAATACCTGGTTTTTTTGATCGAGTAGGCGGCCTTCGAATTTCCGGTCCAGCTTCTCTTTTATTTCTTCTGAAAGCGCTCCAAGCTTGTAAGAAGTACTTACACTTAACAGCAGACCGGTGCCGATTACGCCGAGAATAAAATCCTGTAATTTTACAGCTCCAATAATAAAAGCCGAAACCGCAAGAATCTTGAAAATGAGTTCAAAATATTTATTCCTTATGAATAATAGTTCAGACATAAACCTGCCGCCGTCAAAAGGATAAAGAGGGAGAAGATTCAATGCATTCAATGAAAGGAAGATTACGGCAGCATTAAAAATTAAACGCTCGCGTGAGGCA
>DATKLQ010000309.1:0-18625 GCA_035542335.1 Ignavibacteriaceae bacterium
AAGATTTCAAAGTTGTATTTGACAGACCGATGACTCAAGGTACAAGATGCCGGCAGCTGGCAATGTATGTCGTTTACGAATCGCCTCTCCAGATGCTTTGCGATAATCCTTCCAATTATCTTAAAGAAAGTGAATGCCTTGATTTTCTTTCGGCGGTACCGACTGTCTGGGACACTACGATTGTCCTGGATGCTAAAGTTTCGGATTATGTTTTAATTGCCAGGAGAAGCGGCAATGAATGGTTTGTCGGAGCAATGACAGACTGGGCTCCGAGGAACCTGACCTTAAATTGCTCCTTTCTTAAAGACGGCGATTACAATATCGAATTTTACCGCGACGGCGTAAATGCAGACCGGTATGGCGGTGATTATAAAAAAGTAAAATCGGAAATATCTCCATCCGATAGGCTAAAGCTTCATCTTGCACCGGGAGGCGGCTGGGCAGCTAGGATTTATCCTAAATGAGTTGAAAAGTTAATTGTCAATCGTTAAATGTTAATCGTTCCTATTAACTTTTAATATTAACGATTAACTCTACTCTCCCTATGTATTGAAAAACGGAGGCATCCAAAATAAATTGAATGCCTCCGTAATTTAGAACTTACTTTGCCATCGCCAGCTTTAGAGACTTGCTTCTGATAAACGCCTGGTTCATATTATTCAATGAATTGAAATTTCCTGCCATTTTATAATAGTTCTTCGCACCTTCTTTATCTTTTTTCCCTTCCATAGCCAGAGCCAATCTATAAAAGGTATATGGGTTCTGCAGGCTGGATTTTTTAAATTCATCCTCGGCTTTATTATAGTCCTTTTCTTTTAAAGCAATCATCCCTGCAAGATCATGTGACAGCCAGATCTGAAATATGTTATTTGCAGCCGCTGCTTGTTCCGTAAATTCTTTTGATTTTTCTTTAGCTGTTGAAAGATCTCCTTTCATCAATGCAATCCTGCCCTGGTTATAGAGATCCAGGCGTTTTGTGGCATCCTTAACTTCAGCAGAAAGATTTGACGCTTCGCTAGTTTGCAGCGCTTTATCATAATTGGTTTTTGCTTCATCATATTTCCCCATTTCAAAAAGAATATTGCCGATCACTTGGTAATCTCCTGTAATAGCGGCTGCATCATTTATCTTCTCACCCATCTGCAGCTGCTGATTCATTTCCTCAAGCGCTTTCGGAAAGTTTCCTTCATCGATATAAGAGACTGCCATTGCAAAAAGAGCCGCTCTTTTCTCTCCGTCGTTCCGCGCCATATTATAATATTTTTGAAGCTCCATCCTTGCTTCATCATGCTTGCCGAGAAAATTGTAGTTTGTTGCAATGCCTACAAAAGAAGGTACAAAGTTCGAATCAACAGATAAAGCTTTTTTATACTGTTGTATTGATTCCTCATATTTACCTTCTTTCATCAGCATCTCTGCGTAAGAATCGTAAGGATTGGGATCGCCGGGTATTAATTCAATATATTTTTTAAATGCGGCATCGGCATCATTATAATTCCCTAAATTTCTGTAGGAATATCCCAGCATATTATAAGCGGGAGCAAACGCAGAATCTATCTCCGTGCTTTTCTTTAAATGATCTGCTGCCTTCTGATAGTCCTGTATCCCGAAATAAAATGTGCCCAGCTGGGTATGGGCTCTTTCATCTTTAGGAAATTTATCGACTAGCGAAAGAAGGGTATCCTCCTGCTTCTTTTGATCACCGTTTGTACCGGCCTGAAGCTGAAAGATCAGCATCCTTTCTCCTTCAGATGCTTTGCCGGCCAAAGAAACGGCTTTATCGACATCTTCAAAAAATCCTTTTGCAGTAGGATTAGATAATGCATGATAGTAGTAAGCTAAAGCAAAATTTCCGTCCTTGGCTATTGCGTTTTCAAAATATTTAAGGGACTCAGTTCCTTTTAGATTTTCAAAAAGCTCCCGTCCTTTCAGAAAATCTGCCCTTGCTTCATCGGATGAGGTTGTAATTTGTATTTTCCCGTCATCTTCTTTTTTAGTTGAACATCCTGCAATGAGCAGGAGCAAAAATGTTATAACCGGAATTGATTTAAGAATCGATCTTTTCATGCTTTCTCCTTTTAATTATTTATGATAATTATTGAAAAGGACTCATGATATTAAAGAACGTTAATAAAGAAATCGGATATGAATAAAAAGCAGACTTAAAACTGAAATGAATAAAATTTCCGGAGAGTTTTAAATGCTCGGCACGATAAAATAAATAAATTAAGAATTATAAAAAAGAAAATTGGGATAAATGGTAGTTAAAATTCAATCTTTCGAATTACAGTCAAGACCATATTTGAAAGACAATTCCATTATTATCTCCGAAACAAATCTCCTTCCGGATTTTCCTCTTCATCATCTTCATCCACTCTTTCTAAAAGGGATTGAGGAAGAGATTTTGTGGCTTTTGCTCCTAATTTTTTAATTTTTTCAACGCTGCTGACGAGGTTTCCTCTGCCGGATATCAATTTTTTCATAGCCTCATCATAATTGATTTCCATTGCTCTCATTTTCTTGCCGAGCTCAATGAGATCGCTTATCATGCCTTGGAATTTATCGTACAGCGCTCCGCTCTGCCTTGCGATCTCCAATGCATTCCTATTCTGATATTCCTGGCGCCAGATGCTTGCGATGGTCCTTAAAGTTGCAAGCAATGTTGAAGGGCTTACTATAACAATATTCCTTTCGAAAGCCTCATTAAAAATATTAAGATCATTCTGCACTGCCAGGCTGAATGCAGGTTCAATAGGCATAAACAGGAGAACAAAATCGAGTGTATTTATCTGGTATAAACTCTGATAATTTTTTGAACTCAATTCCCTGATATGTTTTCTAATGGAAGCTATATGATCTTTAAGATACAATGATTTATCATTCTCATTATCGCTGGAACAATAGCTTTCATAAGCAAATAGGGATACCTTAGAATCTATTATCAGGCACTTATTCTCAGGTAAATTGATTATCACGTCGGGCTGTCTTCTTCTTCCGTCTTCATTCGTAAAAGTTTCCTGCACCTGGTATTCCCTGCCTTTCTGCAGGCCCGATTTTTCAAGTATGCTGTCAAGGATAAATTCGCCCCAGCTGCCTTGTGTTTTGGTTTGTCCTTTTAAGGCAACGGTAAGGTTGTTTGCCTCCTTTGCCATCTGCTGGTTTAAATCGAAAAGGATCTTTATCTCTTTTTCAAGAGAAAATCTCTGCTTGGATTCCTTATCATAAGTATCCTCGACCCTTTTCTGGAATTCCTTCAATTTTTCATTTAGAGGATTCAAGATCGATTCAATATTTGTTTTATTCTGCTCGGTAAATTTTCTGCTTTTCTCTTCCAGGAGTTCATTTGCTATGTTCTTAAATTCGGCGCTGAATTTCTGCTGGAGATTTTCCAGCTCCTCCTTCTGCTCGCAAAGCCTGCCCTGCAGATTTTTACAATCCGCTTCCATAGCGGAATGAGATCTGTTCAGCTCTAATATTCTGGCTCTTTCAATATTCAGCTCCGAAGAAAGGGCAGTATTCCGTTCTTCAAAAATCTTATTTCTTTCTTCCGCTTTCCAGGCCTTGCTTTCAAACTTGAATTTAACTATAAAATAAATTCCTGCAGCACCGGCTAAAAATCCTGCTGTAAAAAATAGAATTTCCATACTTTCAGATTTTCTAAAATCCTTTACATCAACTTTTTATTTTAATGGTATTCTTGATTCAACTGAATTAAGCAGATAATCATTCTTTATTATTTTCAAGACATTTTTGATATCATTATATATCACCCTGTCCTGGATTAAAGGAGGAACGACTTCTCTAATCGTATTATAAATTATTGATGTCCCGTCTCCGCACTTCAAAGGTTTAAGAAATTCAACCGCTTGGCCTGCGGTGAATAATTCTATTGCCAAAACATTCTGAAGGTTTTCCAATATGCGGAAGCATTTCTGAGCCGCAATGGATCCCATTGAATTATGATCTTCCTGGTTGGCCGAAGTCGGGATCGAATCTACGCTTGCTGGATGCGAGAGGACTTTATTTTCGGAAACGAGGCTTGCTGCGGTATACTGTGCAATCATAAGCCCTGAATTTAAGCCTCCCTTTAGTGCAAGGAAGCGCGGTAATCCGCTTAAAGAACCGTTAACCATTCTTTCGATTCTTCTTTCGGATACGTTCGCAAGTTCCGAAAGAGCGATGCACATAAAGTCCATAGCCAATGCCATCGACTGGCCGTGAAAATTTCCTCCCTCGATATGTTCTCCTGTTTCCGGGAAAATTATCGGGTTGTCGTTCACGGAGTTCATTTCAATTTCAACTCTTGAACAGACATATTCAATGGCGTCCCTAGAGGCACCGTGAATCTGCGGCACACACCGGATTGAATATGCGTCCTGCACTCTCGTATCATTATCCAGGTGTGATCTCCTTATTTCGCTGTTAGCAATCAGCTTCAGAATATTTTCTGCGGTAGTCAATTGTCCGGGAAAAGGCTTGAGGAGATGAATTTTCTTATCGAATGCTTTATCGGTTGCTCTCAGGGCCTCATGAGACAGAGCCGCACTCATATCGGCAATTTTAATCAGCTTATTTGCAAGATGACAGATATAAGCGGCATAGGCGGTTATCATTTGCGTGCCGTTTATTAAGGCCAGGCCTTCTTTTGCTTCCAGTGTAACAGGCTTAAGCTTAAATTTTCTTAACCCTTCCTCGGCCTTAATTTCTTTTTCACAGCCTGCATCCGGATCGATTATGTTTTTAATAAGCTGTACTTTCCCTCTCCCGATCATCGCCAGAACTAAATGTGAAAGCTGAACTAGATCGCCGCTTGAGCCGACGGAACCCTGTGAAGGTATGACAGGGATTATATTATTTTCGATCATCTCTGCCAGCAGCCTCAGAGTGGAATGCCTTATGCCGGAGTAGCCTTTTGCCAAAGCATTAAGCCTTAAAAGCATCATTATCTTTACTATAAAGGGCGGAAGATTTGCCCCGCATCCGGCGGAATGGGATAAAATTAAATTTTCCTGGAGCTTCCTGATATCTTTTTTTGAAACTTTAATATTTGCAAATTCACCTACTCCGGTAGTAACTCCGTATATGCTTTCCTCGGCCATAACCCATTTCTCGACAAGTTCCCTTGATGAATTTATTCTTTTCTTTGCTTCCGGGGTTATTTCTACGGTAGGATTTGTTTTTAAAAACGATTCTATTTTTTCAAGAGTTAATGAATTCCCGTCGATAAAAAGACTGGGTCGTATAAAGTGATTCCGTTTAACCGCCATAAAGCATCTTCTTTATCTTATCGGAATTCTGCTTGTTTGTCCGATATGTGATATGCATTTTATTTTCATCATATTTTGTAGATAAAACTTCTGCAAGCGAGTGAATCTTTGCCGCTATATTTGCCCGGGACAGATCCAGGTCAATTTTTTCTTCTACAAATGATTCCTCAATCATTCCTGTAATTCTATTCCTCAGAGATGCAATATTTATCCCGCGTTCTGCCGAGATGATTACGGAATCTTTAAATTTGTTCCTTACATAGCCGATTCTGTTCTTGTCCTCTACGATGTCTACTTTATTAAAAATTTTAATCTGATTTTTTCTATCGGTGCCGAGCTCTTTAAGAGTTTGTTCCACAACATTTATATGGTCCTCAAAATAATGGTGGGAAATATCTACAACATGAAGTATTATATCCGCATCCCTTACTTCCTTTAAAGTGCTTTTAAAAGATGCAATAAGATGAGGGGGAAGTTTCCTGATAAACCCGACGGTATCGCTTAAAAGAATTTTTTGGTTCCTTCCGATATTTATTGATCTTGTCGTCGAGTCCAGCGTAGCAAATAATTTATCTTCGGCAAGTGCGCCGGCTTTTGTGAAGAGGTTAAAAAGTGTAGTTTTACCTGCATTAGTATATCCTACCAGGGATATCCTAATAAAGTCTTTTCTTCCTTCGCTTTGTGTTTCCCTTTGGGATTCAATTTTTTGAAGCTTCTCTTTAAGATGGCTGATCCTGTTCCTTATCATTCTCCGGTCAGTCTCAATCTGTGTTTCGCCCGGTCCCTTGGTTCTAATACCGCCGTACTGTTTGGAAAGGTGAGTCCACTGCCTTGTAAGCCTGGGGAGCATATATTGCAGCTGGGCAAGCTCCACCTGGGTTTTTGCTTCTTTTGTTTTTGCCCTTGCAGCAAAAATATGAAGAATCAATCCGCTCCTGTCTACGATTTTTTTATTTACTAGTCTTTCCAGGTTTCTCAGCTGAACCGGCGAGAGATCGTCAGCAAAAATTACGATGTCAATATTATTATCCTCGGCTAACGATACAAGTTCATCAGCCTTTCCTTTGCCGATATAATATGCAGGATCGGCTGAGGGTCTATCCTGAATTACTTTTAATCTTGTTTCAGCACCGGCTGTTACCGCCAATTCTTCAAGCTCTTCAAGATGTTCTTCAACCGTCTCCCTATTTAAATGCTTATAATTGTCTCCCTCCGGCTTATTTATCGCCACCAACATTGCCTTTTCAGTATTATTCTTCGGGACCTCAATCATCCGTATATTTAAATTTTCCTTTCGTTAAAAATAATTAAATAAAAATTCACATTTGTTTAAGTACTCTCCGCAGTATCCTTTTTCGAGCTCCTTGCGACTGCCATTTCAATAAACGCCAGTATTATCGCGGCTAAAAGGAGATATTTCCATAATTCCGAACCGAATCTTGCCTGCAGCACCACTTCAGCAGGATTTTGGTTCCTGTTTATATCAATATAGACTCCTTTGAATTTTATCTTTTTTAAATAATCCTGAAATTCGCTTTTGCTCATATATTTTAGTGAAGATTCAGAAGGATCGGCATTTACAGAGAACATCCTGTAAATTTTTTCCCCCGAATAAATCTTATAAATTCCTGCCAGCCCTGTTTTATTGTAAGAAATAAAATTTTGTTCATTGTTTGTTTTGATAAATTCTTCAGAGTCATCAGGTCTTTCAATTTTTATCTGCGGTGGATAGCTGTTATTAATGTTAATGTTAACCGTTTCCCCTGCTAAATATTCTTCATCTTCTTCATTATGAAAAGCCAGGTAATAAACAGATTTATTAATCAGGGGAGCAAAAATGCTTTTAATCGGAAAAGTACTCCATTCAAGAACGGGAGCAGTATTCATGAGGAATAATTTCCCTCTACCGAACTTGTATTCGCTGAGGAACGATGTACCGTCATTCAGCGAAATTATATTTCTGCCTTTACCTTCGGTATTGATTTTAAAATGATAGAATATTTGCGGCGATTCGATTTTCTCCGCTTCTTTTCCTCTAATGCTTGTTTTTTCTTCATGCGCAAAAATATTTTGGAACAAAGGATGCTCATATGCAACATCTTCAAATAAAAAAGAATTAGCCTGCTGATTTTTCTCGCCGGCCGCACCTTTTACACCCGGAAGATTTAACTGCTGAATTATACTGCTGTACCCGGCTTCTCCCGTATTTTTCCCGGGCATTATAAATAAACCTCCTCCGTCATTTAGAAAACTCCTAAATTTATCAATCCCCTCTGCATTCTCCGTTCCGATTAATATAATAGTTTTAACCTGACTCAGGTCTGTAGAAGAAATTTGGTTAGTATTTTTTACGGTAACCTTCAGGAGATTTTCTTTCTCGGAAACCGTCAGTGCCAAGGAAACGAAGGATGCATCTTCTGGGTCATCCGCAAAAATTATTACTGGTATTTCCGGAGGTATAAATAAATCGGCATATCTCCTGTTGTCATAAATTATTTCATCATCCTGAAGTTCGGCATAAATATTTATATAACCTGTATTTTTAACGGGAGCCTCCATAGTTAGCCGGGCTGACTCGCCTGCCTGGATATCTACACTCTGCTGTGCACTTCTTTCACCGTTTATAAAAATCGACACTACAGCATCTTCTGCAGACTGCTTAGAGAAATTTTCAACGGTCAGATCGAAGCTCACCGGTTTATCTTTTTCAAATATCCGGGTATTTATTTTTAAATTATCTATCCCCAGGTTGAAAACTTCTTTCCCCGAATAGTTGAATGAGTATATTTTGACTTTTTCGTTCAGGATTTGGCTCAAATCGGAGAGTGATCCTTCCTTTGCCAGCCTATCAGACTGAAAATCGGAAAGGATATAAATTTCTTTATTGAAGTTTTTTGAAGCCGAAACAATTTTTGATGCTTTAATTAATGCATCATGCAAGTAACCGCTGGCGTATGAAATTTCCGCCTGCTCTACCTTGCTGCTGAAATCGGCAAGGTTATTTGTGCCGATCATTTCTTCATCATTGCCGCCCGCTATTGTAATTAAAGAAGCATCATCGCCTTCCTGGAGCTGCTTAATTAATTCCTTAATAGTTTCCTTTGCCTGGTTGAAATATGAGCCTTTACTATCGACAACCGACATGCTGAACGAATTATCAAGAATAAAAACCGCAGTGGTTTTTGCGGCTGAGGTGGTTCCGCCGATTGCAACTCCTTTTAAAGCCGGCCTGGCAAAAGCCATTACCAGAAAAATTATAATCAAAACCCGTAGAGCAAGGAGAAGCCACTGCTTCAATTTGATTTTTTTAATTTTATTTTTCTGAAGCTCTTTAAGAAAAGCAAGGGTGCTGAAATCAATCTTTTTTAATTTCCTGAGATTTAAAAGATGGATAAGAACAGGGATTGAAGCGGCTAAAAGTCCGAACAATATTACCGGGTTTAGAAAAAGCACTAAAAACCTATTTCCTTAATATTATGCATATAAAATGATGATAGCAGGAGCACTTCATCACTATTTTTACCCTAGAAGGAGGAAGCATATAATTTCTTTTCGGCAATGGAAAAGTTAATCGTTAATCCCGCCAAGGTCGGGACAGGTAGTTCATCGTTAATCGTGTGCGATTATCCATTAACATTTAACTCTTAACATAAGAATTATTTTTAGTTCTGGCTCTGCCGGAGTAAATAATTCGCTAAAAAATTTTTACCTGTTCTGCAGCGCAATTAAGTTCAAAGCACTTCCGGCTTTAAACCACTCAATCTGAGCTTCGTTCATCGAATGATTCAGCCAAATTTCTTCGGCAGTTTTATCTTTATGGTTTATTATCATCTTGATCTGTTTTTCAGGCAACAAAGATGCAGCTAACAAAGTAATGGTATCATCTTCACGGATCTTGTCATAATCTCCGGGATCGGCAAACGTCAATGGAAGCATGCCTTGTTTTTTCAGATTTGTCTCATGGATTCGTGCAAAACTCTTTACGATTATAGCTTTCCCCCCAAGGTACCTGGGTTCCATTGCTGCATGTTCCCGGCTAGAGCCTTCACCGTAATTTTCATCTCCCACTACAACCCAGCCGTGCCCGTATTTCTTATATGCACGTGCAACTTCGGGAACAGATTTATACTCTCCCGTAAAAATATTTTTTGTCTTTCCTGTTTCTCCCGTGTATGCATTTACTGCCCCGATAAACATATTGTTCGAGATATTATCCAGATGCCCGCGGTATTTAAGCCAGGGACCAGCCATTGATATATGATCGGTCGTGCACTTCCCTTTTGCTTTAAGGAGAACGGGCATATCCGTAAAATCTTTCCCATTCCACGGATCAAAAGGTTTAAGAAATTGAAGCCTTTCGCTTCCGGGATTTATAATCACTTCTATATTCCGGTCCTTTTCGGATGGCGGAATAAATCCGTCTGCTCTTTTTGCAAATCCTTTCGGGGGAAGTTCCTCTCCACCCGGTGCATCAAGCTTAACTCTTTTCCCTTTTTCATTAATCAATTCATCCGTAAGAGGATTAAAACTTAAACTGCCTGCAATTGCAAGTGCGGTTGTAAGTTCAGGGCTTGCAACAAAAGCCAGTGTTTCAGGATTTCCGTCGTTTCTTTTGGCAAAATTCCTGTTAAATGAAGTTACGATTGTATTCCGTTCACCGGTTTTGATATCCATTCTCTTCCACATGCCGATGCAGGGCCCGCAGGCATTTGCTAAAATTAATCCGCCGATATCGGTTAAGTCTTTTAGCTGCCCGTCTCTTTCGGCAGTTGCCCTCACCTGCTCCGATCCGGGGGTAATTGTAAACTGAGATTTTGCTTTTAATCCTTTTTTAACAGCCTGCCTTGCTATACTTGCCGACCTGTCAATATCTTCATAACTGGAATTAGTACAGCTTCCGATTAAAGCAACACTTATTTTATCAGGATAATTTTCCTTTCTAACTGCTTCTTTCATCTTTGAAACCGGCCAAGCTTTATCCGGTGTGAACGGACCATTCAAATGCGGTTCAAGTTCATTTAGATTAATTTCAATCACCCGGTTGAAATAACGCTCAGGGTTTTCAATAACCTCTTTATCCGCGCACAGCTGATCGGCTATTCCTTCTGCAAGTGCAGTAACATCAGCCCGATCCGTGATCCTTAAATAAGCCGCCATTTTTTCATCGAAAGGAAAAACAGAGGTTGTAGCTCCCACTTCAGCACCCATATTACAGATAGTTCCTTTGCCGGTACTTGAAATTGAAGTTGCACCTTCTCCAAAATATTCAATAATTGAACCTGTTCCTCCCTTTACAGTGAGTATTTCCGCTAATTTTAAAATTACATCTTTAGCGCTCGTCCAGCCTGACAATTTACCTATAAGCCTTACTCCAATTATTTTGGGCCATTTTAATTCCCACGGCATTCCGGCCATTACATCAACAGCATCGGCGCCTCCAACCCCGATTGCACACATCCCTAATCCCCCGGCATTAGGCGTATGGGAATCGGTCCCGATCATCAATCCTCCGGGGAATGCATAATTTTCGAGGACCACCTGGTGAATTATTCCGGCTCCGGGTTTCCAAAATCCTATTCCATACTTCCTGCAAATGCTTTCTAAGAATTCGTAAACTTCTTTGTTTTCCTTCTGCGCTCTTTTAAGATCACTCTCTGCTCCCACCTGAGCTTGAATTAAATGATCGCAATGAACTGTGGACGGCACTGCTGCTGTTTTTCTTCCTGAAGACATAAATTGCAGCAAAGCCATTTGAGCAGTTGCATCCTGCATAGCAACCCGGTCGGGCGCAAGTTCGGCATAATCTTTTCCCCCTACAAATTCTTTAATCTTTTGATCTTTAATATGAGTATAAAGTATCTTTTCTGAATAAGAGAGAGGCCTTTTTAGAATTTTTTTGATATTTGCAAGCCGATCTTTATAGACGGAAAAAAATGTTTTAATATTTTCAAAATTCGGGGTCATTTTTTTACCTCAATTTTAATCAAAAACCTTATCTATTTATCAAAAATAATAAATAGAGGGTAAATTTTCTCTCATTTTTACCACTTCAAAAATTGGATCTCTAAAAAAAGTGCATTCTAACTTAAGAATAAAGGCATTTAATGGTAAGAATTTTGCCCGTTTATCAACAGGTTGAGTAAAAATTGACAGATAATATGTATAATTTATTGATTTTTTTAGAATGAATAAAAGCTTGATCCTAATCATTGATGATGAGCCTTCCTACCTTACTTTATTGAAAGGATTATTGCAGGATGAAGGTTATATAAATATTATAACCGAAGAAAATCCTCTTAATATTGAACATATCCTAAAGAATTTTAATGTCGAGCTGATTATCACCGATATTTATATGCCGCAAATGAACGGGCTGGAGCTGCTTGAAAAGGTAAATAATTCACATCCGCAGATTCCTATAATTGTTATAACAGGGGTTGGAGATACTGAAATTGCTCTCCAGGCAGTCAAATTAGGTGCTTATGAATTTATTACAAAACCGCCAGACACAGGAAGACTTTTTCTTACCATCGAAAGAGCTTTAGAACAGCATCTGCTGAAATTGGAAAGGGATTCTCTGAGACTTGGGTTAAGCCGGCCAAGATCAATTACAGAAAATTTTAATGATATCATTACCGAATCTCAGAATATGTATAAAATTTTTGAGCTCGTTGAGATTTTCGCACCGACAAACGAAACTGTTCTTATTGCAGGGGAGACCGGAACTGGCAAAGACATGATTGCAAAAAAAATACATGATTTATCACCAAGGAAAAATAAACCCTTTATCGCAGTGAACCTTGCTGCCATTTCCCCGAATTTATTCGAAAGTGAATTATTCGGATGTGAGAAAGGAGCATTCACGGGAGCAGCTGCGGACAAAAAAGGTTATTTTGAGGCGGCTGATGAGGGAACACTTTTTTTAGATGAAATTGGAGAACTTCCGAAAGAACTGCAGGGAAAGCTGCTGCGCACAATTCAATACAATGAAATATACAGGATCGGAAGCCCCAAACCGATTAAGCTAGATATTAGAATCTTAAGCGCCACAAATAAAGATCTGATGCAGGCTGTTCAAGAGAATCAATTCCGCGCCGATCTTTATTACAGATTAAACAGGGGATTTATTTTTTTACCGCCTTTAAAGGAGCGGAGAGAAGATATATTTCTGCTCGCGACACATTTCTTAGAGCGTGGAAATAAAACTTATAAGAAAAATATTCCCGGATTCTCGGATGCCGTCATACTTTCCCTTAAAAAATATTCTTTCCCGGGTAATGTAAGAGAGCTGGAAAATATTATTATTAATGCAGTTGCCAAGAATAAAGCAGATGAACCGATTGCGGAAATTAATCTTCCGAAAAATACAAATGGGAAAGAGGCTGATTATTTCGATAAGTTTTCGCTGATGAGTATGGACGAAGTTTCCAGTATGCACATCAAACATGTCCTGGATTATACAAAAGGAAATGTCCAGCAGGCTGCGCTTATTCTCGGTATAAGCGAAAGAACGCTGCAGAGGCGAATTAAGCCGGAAAGTAACTAGTTTGTTTTAACTCCCCGCTTAACAAAAAATTAAATTGTCTTCAATTCTTCTCCCGAAATCTATTTAATAAATAACAGTTAAAAATAAAATCCTCACCTTTTATAAAAGTATTAATTGAGCCCGCCGACAATTTGTCGGACAACTTGTCGGAAAAATTGTCGGACAACTTGTCGTTTCCATAAACAAACTTAATTTGCTCAAAATTCCAATAATCAGAAATTAATATGTGTCTCAAAAAGCGGGCATATTCTTTGGATTTCATTATCAAAACTTTCAGAAATATTCTTATAGGTTTGGTTTATGAATTTGGGTCAATCATTACTTACTATCGGTGCACTAACGCTCCTTTCCATAATAGTGCTTAGTATCAATAGAAATAACTTAAATGCTGACACTACATTGAATGAATCCAAATTTGGAATACTCGCGGTATCCCTCGGAACTTCAATACTCGAAGAAGCAAACGGAAAACCTTTTGATTTAGCCACCGCGGACAGTTCGACTTCAAATCTTGCTAACCTTACCGCTCCCGGAAGCTTAGGGCCGGCACCCGGCGAGGTTTATCCAAATTTTAATGACCTTGATGATTTTAATGGGTTTAGAACTACTATCAAGAATTTACCTTCAGCAGAATATGATATTTCTGCCGAAGTCTATTATGTTGATCCTTTTACTACAGGGCCGGATAAAAAAGTGAATTATAGGACATGGCATAAGAAAATTAATGTTAATGTCACGAGCCCTTCAATGAATGATGGAAAAGATACTGTTAAAATCTCATCCGTTTATAGTTATTGGTATTTTATTGAATAGGAGGAGAAATGGGTTTCAGCACCATAATCGATATTCTTGGCTCGATGATAGTAGGGGGTATGTTAATGCTCATACTGTGGAGGATGAATGATTCTGCGACAAAGAATTTATATAATTATGGGGGTGAATTAGTGCTTCAGCAAAACCTTGCCGTTACTTCTGAAGTGCTTGAATACGACTTCAGGAAAATTGGATATTGTAAAAATTGGGCCAAGGTTGTGGATCCTTCAAAATCTATTCTGCTGGCTGATTCAGATAAAATTAAATTTTTAACCGACCTTTATCCTGACGGCGATCCGGACGGCATTATCGATACATTATTCTACAGACTAGGCCCGGTGACTGAATTAAGCTCTACACCAAACCCGCGGGATCGTTATTTATACAGATCAATAAATTCTGAGATCCCAAAAAAGATAAACCTTGGCGTCACAAAATTTCATTTGGTTTATTATGATGCACTAGAGGATACAATTCCATTTCCAATTAATTATCCTATAGACACAAAGAGAATAAATTCGGTAGAAATAAATCTTACAGTCGAAGATGTCTCTGCCTACGATAATGAATATTCATCCGCGATTTGGCGTCAAATCAGATTAATATCAAGAAATTTAAAGGAAAGATAAGGAGGGATTTTTATGTTTGGTAAAGGAGCCGTTTTATTAGTGCTGGGATTCAGCATGGTGTTCCTGGTATTCGGACAGCATTTCAATGATCTAACTACAAGAGCAGTAAAAAATTCGGCCGATTATTTCAGAGAAGCTAAGGCTTATAACATCGCGGCGACAGGAGCTAATATTGCCGCCAATAAAATATTTTTTGATGAAAATTGGTCTGCCGGGTTAAATAATGTTCCTTTCTCAGACGGGAAACTGAATGTTGATGTCGATCCCAATTATGATGTATTCAATCAAATTAAAAAAGTTACCTCCACGGGTACTTATGAAGGTTATTCACATTCCATAACAATTTTGCTGCAGCCGGCTAAATTCTCCGAGTTTGCCTATTATTCATTTTATGAAACGGCTGATCCGAATAACCCCATATGGTGGTATGGAACAGATACCGTTTGGGGACCTTTTCATACACAAGATTATTTAAATTGCGCTGAACACCCGGTTTTTATGGGGCCAAGCACATCAACCGCAAAAACTATAAAATACAAAACAGATAAAAATCATGATAAACCTTATATAGGCGGGAAATTCAGCGATAAAACAAATATACCTCTACCATCAAACGGATTGGATCCTTTAAAGGCAGCTGCAATCGACGACGGCCATCTTTTCTCCGGCCATGATACTGTTTATATAACCTTTAAGACGGATAGTATTACATATAGATATGCATATAAAGGTGCCAAGACTACTGTGCTCGCATCTGAGTTAGCGCCAAACGGAGTTATATTTGCCGATAATGCAGTAGTCAGGCTGCAGGGAACAGTAAAAGGCGTTTATTCGGTAGCCGCATCAGGGTCCGGCGGGAAGGGAACTGTATATCTGGATGATGATATAATATACCACAGCGACCCCAGAACTAATCCTTCATCAACGGATTTACTTGGAATTTTAGCGAAGAATAATGTTTGGATTACGAACAACTCGGCAAATAACAATAATAAAAATATTAACATACAAGGCTCTATTTATTGTGAGACAGGCGGATTTGGCGCCCAAAATTATGACACCAGGTCAGTTTCCGGGAACATCTATCTCCTCGGCGGCATAATCCAAAAAATTAGGCAGGCAGTAGGCACTTTCGGAACATACGGTATTACTCATGGTTTTGCTAAAAGGTACCGGTATGACGATAGACTTTTAAGCGTTGCTCCCCCGGTTTTTCCAAGTACTAAGGGAAAATTTAAAGTAATTTCCTGGCTTGAATAATTTTTCATCAATTCAGAAAAAAAAGTTACTCTTATTGACATAATTACATAAAAAAATTGAATAAAAATTTGCAAAATCTTTTTTTACAAACAGAACCTATGTGGTATAATAATTGGAATGTTAAAAATCAGTCTGTAGTGTAAAGCATCAGGTATTCTATGAGCAATAATCATTGGCGTGAAGAACTAATCCATTTGCTTTCCCGCAAAGATTTAGCTGAAGGAATAAAAAATTATCTTTTACTGAGAAAAAACATGCTACAGGAATGGTTACCAATAGTCACAAGGAGTAAAATGAAATATGTAGATTTCAAAGGCCGGGAATGGTCGGTTGAAAAGGGAGATTGGATCAGTTACCAAATGCTGGATAAGCGCAAGCAAAAATTTTTATTAAACAAAAGTACATTGAAAAAATTCTTCTATGCGATATTTCTTGCTTTATTGACGGTATACTTTTGGCTTGCGTAAAAATAACGGAGAAATATATGAGCAAAACGAAAATTTTCGACGATTGGTCAAAAGATGAGCTTCTATCGGAATGCAATGATTTAAGGCTTCCGGTATCGCGATATGACAGCAAAGAGGTTCTTTCCTTATATCTTCAGGCCGCCAACGACGAGGCTAATAAGAATGCTTCTCACGAAAACAATGTCGAAGAAGATTTAGGGGATATTTATATCGGGAAGCGGAACTGGTTTAAGAGCGCCTTCATAAAGGTGCTTACATTATTTTAGCAAAAAAAGAGATTTAGAAATTCAGATTTTCGTTTCTTATTAATAGAAGAACCGCGGACTGCGGAACGATTAAAAATTTTTCCTTTTCAAACTCAATCTCAAAAGCTTCTTTCCTCAAGAAAATTGCCAGATCGCCTTCTTTTGCTTGCAGCGGGATATATTTCACTTTATCTTTAGATTCCTTCCATGGTTCTTCATCAACCGGTGATGCCATCGGATATCCGGGCCCCGCTTTTATTACATAACCGCTTTGGATTTTTTCTTTTTCCGCTACTCCCGGAGGCAAATATAGTCCGCTTACCGTCCGGTTTGATTCTTCCTCAGGCCTGATAAGGACCCTATCCCCGACAACTATAAATTTTTCGATATTTTTAAAGTTTATTTCCATATTAATTCATTGGATTTCTATAACTAAAATATAAAAGATAATACGCAATTGATACAATATAATTCAGGTTCGGGTTTTATTTACTATAAATGAGCTGAAGGAAGGGAATAGATTAAAAAGATCCATGGCAGGTGTTATTAATTTTTTATAAGATGATTTAAGCAAAAATTCCTGGATAATTTTAGAAATTAGAATTCTTTTACCAAACAGCTTTCTCCAATTTATTTCGTACAAGGTGGAAGCTTTTTTGCTATTTTCGTTCTTTTTTTTCAGTCCGATAAGTATTTCTGCCGCAAGCTTTGCCGAATCGAATGCCATCCCAATTCCGTCCCCGCTAAAAGGAGAAATTACTCCTGCAGCATCTCCAATCATTATAATGCCGTTCTCCGTCTTTCTCCTTCTGCCGAAAAAAATATTTCCGGTTCCATAAACCTTCTGATAATTAATTGAATCGAAGAATTCCTTATTAATTATTTTTCTGAAATCATTGTTTGATCCGGCCAGATCCATCAAGTGCTGCCTATAAGAATACCCGGTTTCCGTTCTTTTAAAAAGAAAGCAGAGTGTAACGGTTTCATCATCAACATAATTAACCCCGCAGTAAATATTTTTTCCGGTATAAATTCTTATTTCATCTTTTTCAATCGAATTAAAATATTTCTTACTTACGTGATATTTTATGCCGTTAAATCCTGATTTAACCCGGCTGAATGGCCGATTTAATTTTATATCTAAACTGTTCTGCTTTCCGTACGCCGCAATCAGGATACTGGTATTTAGCGCCGTAGTTCGATCAGGTTCCTTAATTCTTAGATTAAATATTTCTCCCTCCCTGTATATCTCCTTTACTTCCGCGGGCTGAATAACTTTCACCCCTTTGATTTTTGCATTCTCGAGAAGAAAAGAATCAAGAACCGACCTCTTTATTCCGAAAGACTTAAAATCAAAATGACCGGAAAAGCTCTTACCGTTTTCAAAAAAAAATTTAAAAGATTTAATAAAATTCGGTTTGAGCGAAAGAAATTGTTTGTCTATTCCCAGAACTTTAAAATTTTCGAATACTTCACCTGAAAGAAACTCTCCGCATAAAGTTTCACGGGGGAAAATTTTTTTCTCAACCAGGCATACATCAAAGCCGTAATTTGCAAGATTCATTGCCGCAGATGAACCGGCCGGACCTCCGCCAATAATTATTACTTCGTGATCAATGATGCCCATTATTTAAGCACCACCACAAGCCATCTGAACGCCCATTTTCTTTTAATTGTAAAACCTGCAGCAGGAATATCCTTAAAGATCTCTTCTAATTCTTTTTTTATAAATCCTTTTTTAACGGATAAAGGAGCATCATTCTTCACCAATTCGCTCCGGGAGAAAAAAGTAAGAATCTTTATTCCTATGAAGGCAAAAATATTCCGTCTCAATTCATTTATAATTATTCCCTTTTTTACAACCAGCAGCAGGTTTTCCAAAATTATTTTTAATTCTTCCGGGCTGAAATGATGCAGAAATAGTGAAGCATGCGCAATACTAAAATATTCTTCTTTATAAGGGAGCGCAAATATATCTCCGCAGATAATATCCGGAGAATTATTCTTTTTTAAATAATAACACACCCCAAGGTTTTTATCCAGAGGATAAATCCTGATTTCTTTAAATCTTTTTTTAATTTTAAAAAGGATATCCGATGAACCGCTTCCCGCATCCAGGATTTTAAAAGCCGGTCCGGAATGTTTTCCCCGGTAAAATTCAGCTAAGCCTTCCTCTGTAACCGAAACGCCGCCGAGATACCTGTTTATTATTTTTAATTCATTTAAAGCAGAGTCAATTCTTCCGTCTTTAATTGAAAAATCATCCATCAATTCCTTTTTAGTGCTTCGTTTAAGCAGCATCAGGTACCTCTGAACAGGGCGGCTTCCATGGTTAAGCCGGGGCCGAATGCAACGGCACAGCACAGATCGTTTTTTTCAACTTTTTCATTTCTAATTA
>DATKLQ010000310.1:0-10261 GCA_035542335.1 Ignavibacteriaceae bacterium
TTTAGAGAAGTTGCAGGGCAGTTTAAACGCCCGGCGCTTTTATTCTCAGGCGGGAAAGATTCAATTACATTGATCAGGCTCGCAGAGAAGGCATTCCGTCCGGGTAAATTTCCATTTCCTTTGGTCCACATCGATACGGGCCATAACTTCCCTGAAACAATTCAGTTCAGAGACAAACTGGCTTCGGAATTAGGTGAAAAGTTAATCATTAGGTACGTAGAGGATACTATTAAGCAAAAAGGATTGATCGATCCTAAAGGAAGAAATGCAAGCAGGAATTCCCTTCAGACATTTACGCTTCTTGATACGATAGAAGAATTTAAGTTTGATGTCTGCATCGGCGGAGCCAGGCGCGATGAAGAAAAAGCACGTGCAAAGGAGAGAGTTTTTTCGATCCGCGACACGCTTGGACAGTGGAATCCTCATCTGCAGAGACCTGAGCTGTGGAATATTTACAATGGCAGAATAAACGACGGCGAAAATGTCAGGGTCTTTCCGATCAGCAACTGGACCGAACTGGATGTATGGCAATATATTAAACAGGAAAAAATTGAAATACCGGATATCTATTTTGCACAATACAGGGATTGTATCCTGAGAAATAATAAATTACTTGCCTTTTCTGATTTTGTTAAAATTTATAATGATGATAAAATAGTCAATAGAAAAATCAGATTCAGAACAATTGGGGATATGACCTGCACCGCTGCAATTGAATCGGATGCGGAGACAATCGATGATATAATTAATGAATTAAAGAATACCAGGCTCAGTGAAAGAGGTGAGACAAGGCTGGACGACTATATTTCCGATGCGGCAATGGAAGACAGAAAGGTGGCAGGTTATTTTTAGTTTATCCTTTGTTGACTTAAATCCAAAATCCGAAATCCGAAATCCGAAATCCGTAATAAATAATATGGACATTCTTCGTTTCATAGCAGCCGGAAGTGTTGATGACGGCAAAAGCACTTTAATCGGCAGACTTTTATACGACAGCAAATCCGTTCTGATGGATCAGCTGGAATCTATAAGCAAGCCGCGAAATCCGAAGCTGAATTCCGCAAACGGTGAAGAAATAAATCTTGCTTTTTTAACCGACGGGCTTCGTGCCGAACGCGAGCAGGGAATTACAATTGATGTTGCTTATAAATACTTCAGCACTCCTAAAAGAAAATTTATTATAGCCGATACACCCGGGCATTTTGAGTTCACAAGAAATATGGTTACCGGGGCATCGAACTCCGATCTTGCAATTATTTTAATTGATGCAAGACATGGAATGAGTGAGCAAACCAAAAGACATTCTATAATTGCATCAATATTAAATATACCGCACTTGGTAATCTGCATTAACAAAATGGATCTAGTAAATTATTCTGAGAAAGTTTTTAGCGATATTGTCGAAGATTATAAAAAATTTGCATCGAAGCTTAACATCAAATTTATTTATTTCATTCCCATCAGCGCGCTGCTTGGAGATAATATAGTCGAAAGATCATTTAGAATTCAATGGTATTCCGGACGAAGCCTCCTTGAACATTTAGAAGAGGTCTGCGTAGAGCCGGCGCATCACCTGGATTCCAGATTCCCTGTTCAATGGATTATCAGTTCTCACAATGGAGGTCCGGATAATTATACGGGCTATACCGGGAAAATTATCAGCGGAGTATTTAAAAAGGGAGATAAGATTTTGATATCAAATCCTTTTGGAACTAATGGAGATTCTTTTAAAAGTTCATCTATAAAAAGCATTGAAATATTCGGGAGTGAAGTGGAAGAAGCTTTTGCGCCCATGTCGGTAGTTATGCATTTGCATGAAAAAGTTGATATTCACCGCGGCGATTTATTTGTAAAAGCTTCAGGTGAAGAAAGCCTCCCGGTTGTTAATAATAATTTTGAAGCAATTATATGCTGGATGGATGCGAAGCCATTGAGGCAGAATAATAATTACCTGCTTCAGCATAACAGCAGGATAGTTGAATGCCGGGTTGAAAAGATAGTTCATAAAATTGATGTGAACACATTGGATGAATTAATAAATCCGGATCAAATAAATTTAAATGATATCTGCAGAGTTAGAGTTCAAACGGCATCTTCATTAATCTACGATCCTTATCCAAAAAACAAAGCTAACGGGAACTTCATTCTTATTGATAAAGAAAGCAATACAACGGCAGGTGCGGGTATGATTTGCTAGGTAGACATAACAGATTTTATAAATCTGTCATGTCTTTCTTCCCACTCTTGTATTTTAATAAATCAGTAATAATTTTTAGCCTGCAGTAAATTATTCCGGTTAAAAATATTTTTATAAAAGAAAATTATTTCAAAATATATTCTTTATCTGGATTGATTAATGAATAGGAAAATTAAAGATTAAGCGATAAGGATATGAAAATAATAAAACTTCTGGTACTGTTTTCTTACATCGGATATTTATCTAATGTTTTTCCCCAGCCTGTGAATTTTAATATTTACGTTAAAGATTCTCTCAATCCAATCAGTCCGTACATTTACGGAACCAATCAATTATTAACTGGAGAAGAGAATTGGACTGCTTTGCGCCAGGGCGGCAACCGTATGACCGGCTATAACTGGGAAAATAATGCATCAAATGCCGGCAGCGATTATTTCCATTCAAGCGATAATTATTTAACCTGGATTTCAGGAATACAGAATGAAAACGAACCGGGAATAGTGACTACAACATTCCGTGATAAATCAATTGAACTTAATGCCTATTCATTGGTGACTCTTCAGCTTGCAGGTTTTGTGGCAAAAGATAAAAACGGTACTGTAAGTGAGTCTGAAACGGCTCCTTCCTCTCGCTGGGCTAAAGTTCAATTTGTAAAAGGAAGTGCATTCTCCCTTCAGCCGAATACATCGGATACTCTTGTTTATTTAGATGAGTATGTAAATTTTCTAGTCGATAAATACGGAACTGCAAATACTTCAACAGGTATTAAAGGATATTCGCTTGATAATGAACCCGGGCTCTGGGTTTCCACTCATCCCAGAATTCATCCCCTTAAGGCCACCTGCAGTGAAATTGTGCTGAAGGGAATTGATGCCTCCCTTGCAGTAAAGAATATAGATCCTTATGCCGAAATCTTCGGACCTGTTCTTTACGGGTTTAATGCATACTACAGCTTCCAGGATGCTCCCGATTGGAATTCAGTTAAGAGCGGGAAAAATTATTCATGGTTTATCGATTATTATCTTGATGAAATGAAAAAAGCGGAAACAGATCATGGGAAAAGACTCCTCGATGTACTCGATCTTCATTGGTATCCTGAAGCAGTGGGCGACGGCCGAATTTCAGATCCCAATTCTAATTCAAATGCTGATAAATTAGCCCGGGTTCAAGCCCCGAGAAGCTTGTGGGATAATAGCTATACCGAGGAGAGCTGGATAGGACAATGGTTCGGCAGCTATCTTCCTTTGATTCCCAAACTGAAAGAATCAATCGCCAAATATTATCCGGGTACGAAGCTCGCATTTACCGAATTTACTTACGGCGGCGAGAATGATGTCTCCGGCGCAATAGCAATGGCTGATGTGCTCGGAATATTCGGGAAATACGAGGTCTACTTTGCTACTTTCTGGGAATTAAGCTCACCTTCAAATTATGTCTCCGCAGCATATAAGATTTTCAGAAATTATGACGGCAATAATTCTACTGCCGGTGATTATTATCTTCCTTCAAGTACAAGCGACAGCGTTAATTCATCCGTTTACGGTTCAATTAAAAAAGAGGGAAATGAAATTCATCTTATAGTTATTAATAAAAAATTAAATGAAAGTTTATCCGGGAATTTTTCGATTGCTACGGAAAGACAAATCATTAGCGGCAGAGTTTGGAAGCTGGATGGCAGCAGCTCTGAAATTTCCGAGACTGATCCTGTTTCAAATATTTCCAGTAATAGTTTTAATTATAACTTGCCAGCCGGTTCGGTTTGCCATTTCGTGCTGCAAACCGGTCTTGCCGGAGTAGCTGAAAAAAATATTATACCGAAAGAGTTTTTCTTGAAAGTACATCCAAATCCATTCAATCCTTCCTGCAGAATTGAATATAACACTCCTTTAAATTCTTCTGCATCTCTCAGAATATTTACTATAACCGGTGAGCTGATAAAGAGCTTTGAGAATCTGGCAGGGAAAGGTTCAATCAACTGGAACGGAACAAATCAAAATAATATTCAGGCAGGAAACGGAATTTACTTTGCTGTACTTTCAGGCAGCGGTAAAATTTTTTCAACAGAAAAACTAATTTTGCTGAAATAAGAAGGATCTTTCAATCTTAGCGATCAAATTTAATTAACATTTGTTTATGATTGATTTTCATTAAGCATAAATGAAAATTGAATATTGATAGTTGAACATTGAAAATTCTTTTGACTTAATAATTCTCAATAATCAATTTTAAAACTCAATATTCCTGCCTGAATCTTTATCAGCTGTAAAAATTATTTATCATTATATTTATTTTTATATGTGAGCCGGCATTCCTACCCCGGTTTTAATTGTACTGATCATCAACCCAGAAAGATGCTCAAAAAAGGGAATCTCAGTTCTACATTGATATTCATTTCTCCCGTAAATATATTGGCCTGCCCATGAAGAAATTACTAATTATTTTTGTTTTAGTTCATTTTATACCTATGCAGGCTCAGCCTGTTCAAAAGGGAAATACGGCCTTCAAAATAGCCCGGCTGAAGTACAACGGCGGGGGCGATTGGTATAACGATCCTTCTGCCGAGGTAAACCTGCTGAATTTCGTGCATGCCAATACAAATATTGATGTCGATCCCGAATATACATTTGTCGATCTTGCAAGCGATGAGATTTTTTCTTATCCTTTTTTATTTTTAACGGGCCATGGAAATGTTGCTTTTACACAGGAAGAAGCATTAAGATTAAGAAAATATCTCGAGAACGGCGGCTTTCTTTATATTGATGATGATTACGGCCTGGATAAAGCAATTAGAAGAGAAATGAAAAAAGTTTTTCCCGATAAAGATTTTTTAGAGCTTCCTTTTAATCATCTAATCTATAATATTGTTTATGATTTTAATTCCGGTCCCCCCAAAACTCATGAGCATAACGGCAAGCCTCCGCAGGGTTTCGGTATATTTATAGATAAAAGAATGGTTGTTTACTATACTTATGAATCCAATCCCAGCGACGGATGGGCAGATCCGGAGGTCCATAATGATCCTGAGAATAAAAGGGAGGAAGCTTTAAGATTTGGAACAAATTTAGTCGTCTGGGCGTTGACGCAGTGAAGCAGGTAAACGGTAATCGGTAAACCTTAAACAGTATACGGTAAACGGTTGTTTCGTAACTTATAAAAGTATTTAATGGGAACAGAATCGGGTTATTATAAAGAAATAATTAGGAAGCTGGAGATACTGAAGCGTCGTGAAAATGCTTCATTTATTTTTACAGGCATTCAAGCTGCATTTCTTATTGCAATTGCTGCATTCTTCTTTTTTACATTATTGGAATTAGTAGGACATTTTAATTCTTTTGTAAGGACATTCTTCTTTTTCCTCATCCTTTTAATTTCTATCGGTGCAGTTGTTTATTTGCTTATCATTCCCTTGTTCAGGTATTTGAATATCTTAAGCCGTCCGGATTATTATCTTGCTGCAGACCGAGTCGGAAAAAGCTTCCCGGAAATCAAAGATGATTTACTGAATGCTATGCAGCTTGTTTCCCATGAGGAGGCAGGTACTTACTACTCTGACAAACTTATCGATGCAGCCTTCATAGAGGTTTATAACCGTTCTAAAAATATCCGGTTCGAATCAATTGTCGATTTTAAAAAAGGGAAAAAGCTGCTGGCTTATACTGCGTCAGCGGCGGTTTTATTTTTTAGCTTAATCTTCGCTGTTCCTGCTCTCCGGGCTGCTTCCGGCCGTTTAATCAATTTTAATGAAGAATTTGTCCCTCCCGCAAAATTTTATTTCCTTATTGAGCCCGGGAATATTCATATTACTAAAGGCGAAGATGTTTCCATTTTGGTCAGGATAAAAGGAATAGTTCCCGCGGAAGTTAACCTCGCTCTGAAAAATAACGATCAAACGGGTTTTAAGATTGAGCTCCTCTATCCCGATTCTCTGGGTAATTATAAATTTCAGAAGAAGGCTGTCAGGAATTCTTTTAAATACTTTGCCCAGGCGGAAAATATTAAGAGCGATGAATTCAGTGTGGAGGTCATAGACAGGCCTATAGTAAAAACATTTGAAATTACGGTAACCCCACCTGCCTATTCAAAACTTCCGCAGGTGATCCAAAAAGAAAACGGAAATATTACCGCGCTTACCGGGAGTATTGTGAACGTAAATCTGAGCTCTACTAAAAAACTGCGGAAAGCCGAGCTCGTATTTTCCGATACTTTGGCTCAGAGATCTGCAGAAAAAAGCGGCTTGGCTCTGAGCAACGAAAGTGAAAAAGCAAACGGGAAGTTTAGAATCAAAGGTGATTCGGAATATAAGATGGTTCTTACAGACCAATCCGGCAACCAGAATTTGTCTCCTATTCTTTATTCAATTAAGGCACTTCCGGATCTGTATCCCTCTATTGATGTAATTTCACCCAACCGGAATATCTCTTTAGCAAACGACAATAGAGTACCCTTATACCTGAAAGTAGCAGATGATTACGGCTTCTCAAAACTGCTTCTGCATTACCGCCTGAGCAGCTCAAAATATGAAGCTCCTGAAAAAGATTTTAAATCGCTGGAAATATCTTTTGATAAGAAGCTGAAGGAAACCGATGTCAGCTATGTGTGGAATCTTTCTCAATTAAATCTAGCTGTAGAAGATATAATTTCTTATTACCTGGAAATTTTTGATAATGATAATGTGAGCGGGCCGAAGTCGGCTAAATCTTCAGTATTTACAGTGAGGGTTCCATCATTGGATGAAATACTTGCGAAAGCCGGGGATACTCAGTCGCAGGCTGAGCAGGATTTAACCAATACTTTAAAAGAAGCTGAAGAGTTAAAAAGAAACCTTGAGAATATAGACCAGGATTTAAAGAAGGATAAACGCGAGCTTACATGGGAAGAAAAGGAAAAAATTCAGAGATCTCTGGATAAATTTGAAGAGCTGCAGCAAAAAACCGATGACGTTAGTAAAGAGCTTCAAAAAATGCAGCAGGACCTTCAGCAGAATAATCTTCTTTCCAAAGAAACCCTTGAAAAGTATATGGAGCTGCAGGATCTGATGCAGCAGCTTACGGGGGAAGAAATGAAGAAGGCAATGGAGCAGATGCAGAAAATGCTGCAGTCGTTGAACCGCCAGCAGACACAGGATCAGCTTCAGAATTTTAAAATGGATGAGGAAAGATTTCAAAAGAGCATAGAAAGAACAATTAACCTCCTAAAAAGAATTCAGATTGAGCAAAAGGTAGATGAGCTGGTTAAAAGAACTGAAAATCTCACCGATAATCAGAAAGATCTTCAGGAACAGACTAGTAAGAATTTAAATAATAATGAAAACAAGGAGCTGGCAGAAAAACAGAAGGAGGCGACCAATGAATTTGAAAAACTGAATGATGAGATGAAGAAGCTTTCCGAAAAAATGGAGGACCTTAAGGATATGCCCAAGGAAGATCTCGATAAAATTATTGAGAAATCGGAAAAAATGGAAAACAGCGAACTTTCAAAAGAGGCCACTCAAAATATTATGCAGAACCAGATGATGCCTGCAATGCAGAAGCAGCAGAAGCTCAGCCAGAATTCCATGGAGATGAACAGGGATCTCGAGCAGCTGCAGGAATCGATTCGCCGGAATAACCAGCTTCAAACCTTTACGGATATGATGAAAATAATGGATAATATTTTAACTCTTTCCAACCAGGAAGAAGATTTAAAGAAAGAGTCCCAAAATCTGGATTATAATTCAAGTTCTTTCAATGAAAACGCCGAAAAGCAGAGCGGCATCCAAAAGAATCTGGATAATATTTTAAAGCAGATGTCGGATCTTTCTCAAAAAACCTTTGCCATTACACCCGAAATGGGAAAATCTTTAGGCGATGCAAAAAGGGAGATGATGAAATCAATACAGGCATTGCAGAATAGGAGCGGCGAAATGGCTGGACAAAGCCAGACACAAGCAATGGAATCTTTAAATGAAGCTGCAACTTTGATGAAAGGTTCAATGGATGCAATGATGCAGGGATCCGGCCAGGGAGGAATGATGTCGCTTATGCAGCAGCTTCAAATGCTTTCACAGCAGCAGATGAATCTCAACAATTTAACCCAGATGCTTCAGCAGGGACAGCAGGGACAGCTTTCCCCGCAGCAGCAGGCTCAGCTTGAACGCCTGGCGCAGCAGCAGGATTTAATCAGGAAATCTATCCAGCAGCTTAATAAGGAAGCCAGGGAATCCGGAATTTCTAAAAAGATACCTTCAAATCTCGAGCAGATCATGAATGAAATGCGGGAGGTAGTATCTGATTTGAATACGGAAAAGCTGGATGATAATCTCATTCAAAAGCAAGAACGGATTCTTTCGCGGATGCTCGATGCCCAGCGATCTATCAATGAACGGGATTTTGAAAATAAAAGAGAATCCAAGACGGGTGAAAATGTAGCGAGAGAATCCCCTGAGGAATTGAACCTTTCCTCCGATAAAGGGAAAGATAAGCTTCGCGATGAACTGAACCGGATAATAAGGGAAGGTTACCTGAGAGACTATGAAGTGCTTATAAGAAAATATTTTGAAGCTCTTCAAAAGGAAAATATTAAGAACTGACGGAATATTTTCAGCCGAAACCCCTTTTAAATTTCTTACTCCCAAAAGCGCCGAATAATCTGCAGCTATCTGTGGCAGCAATCTTTCTCTTTCTCATTCTCCCGCCTTTGGCGAGGTTCGCTTTCAGCGACTTTCTCTTAATCTTCATTAATGCCTTATACCGGATCTATATGGACAAAAGCCTTCTGTATCCCCTCTATTTTTTCAATTACGGCTTTAACATCATTTCCGATGTCATGCGATTTATCCGTCGATAAATCTTTGTCTACTTCAACATGTATCTCCACATGTATTTTATCTCCCATATAATATGTTCTTAAATGATTAAATCCTTTTATACCTTTAATCTTCATTGTTTGGTTTGCAATTTCAAGAGTTAAATTTTCACCGGCCGATTTGCCCATAAGGTAATCAATATTTTCCTTAGCAATTTTATACCCTGAATGAAAAATAAATATTGCAATGGCTATTCCCGCTGCCCCATCTAAATAAATTAATCCGAATTGAACGCCGAGAACTCCAATCAACGAGAGAGAGGAGGCCCAAACATCATTTAAACTATCCACTGCGCTAGCTCTTAACCCCGGGCTGTCAAAGTTTTTTCCAATCCTGGATTGATACCTTGTCATCACGAGTTTAATAATAATTGAAGCCGCTAGGACAATATAAACGGGCGCACTTATGCTGACCACACCGGGCTTAATAATTCTTCCGACAGCCTCTTTAGTTACTTCAAATCCTACAACTCCCGTAAACAGGGCAATTAAAAAGACCGCAATTGGCTGTGCCGCTCTATGCCCGAATTGATGTTCTTTATCAGGTTTTTTTAATGATACGCTTACGCTGAACATGATGGCTGCGGAAGCTGCTATATCCGTAAGTGAATTTACTGCATCGGTAATTACTGCAATGGAATTTGAAATTATCCCGACTATTCCCTTAAAGATGAAGAGAAGAATATTGATAAATATTGAAAAGGTTGCTGCTCTTTTTAATACCTGCATTTAAAGAATCTTATTTCATTTTTAAGATTTTAAGAACAACTCAAAATAGTAAAAAAAGAGCCTTTTTTGAAAATTCTTATTAAATTGTAGTATTTCCGAACTTTTTAAGAAAATATTGTGAATCATTATAAAATTTAACAATTTCTGTTTCCTTTACACTAAAGGTAAATTTGTATTCGATTAAAGAAAGATTTTCTCCGAATTTGCAACTTTTATACAATTTCTAATTTTTTCCTTTTTTCTATAATTTAAGCAATAAGATAGATTCTCATTTCTAAATTGGGAAATAATATTCATTATTTTGATAAAATTCCCAAAAATAGACTCACCTTTTGAATTTGTTCATTTTTAACATTCAACAAGTATCGCTTTGGAACACTTTAGGTCTGATTTTTGCTAAAGAGTTGTTGATTAATCAAAACGGCGGATTAAATTAACCGGGAATTTTTCGGAAAGCTGCCTAAAAAAATTAAAACAAAACAAAGTTTAGAG
>DATKLQ010000311.1:0-5892 GCA_035542335.1 Ignavibacteriaceae bacterium
AGGATGCAGCAGCATCTTCTCATTTCTCTGATAAATAACTTCCTGCTTTGAAAGGTTATAAATATCTGCTGCAATTAAAGTTGAATTAAAAAATTGATCCTGGAGCAGTTCGTCAATTTTATTCTGAACATTAAGTGAAGACTGCGGGTAAATACCTGATATGAGAAATAAAAAGGGGAAAAAAAATTTAAAGGCCATTAGTCTATAAAATTCCAAAAAATAAATTCCAAATGACAAATAAAAACACAAGCGAAAATTTCGAACTTTGGTATTCGGTGTTTAAATTTGCCGGGAATTTTAGTTTTAATGATAATACAATTTTTAGAGCACAAGCTCCAGGCTTAGAGAATAATTTCTAATCGGCGCAAGATTTCCTACCAGTTCGATATAGTTGTAGTTTAAAATATTATCCGCATTCAAATAGGCCCGTAAAGGCAAACCGAGAGAAAGGAAATTATAGCCGCATCTTAAATCAAGTACATATACCTCTACGCGACTTCCTCCGTCCCGTATAAAACTGACCAGCTCATTATCTATCTCTTCAATCCTGCTCCAGTACCTGAAATCAGCACCAGCTTCAAAATTAAAGAATGTATAGCTTCCCGACGCATAAACCAAGTGTCTCGGCCTGTATTTAAGAGCTTTCTTTTTTTGAATATCGCGGCTCCACAAATAAGTATAGCTGAAAGAGAATATCAGATCATTCTCAAGGAAATTTAGTTTTACATTCAGATCGGTCCCTTGTATCCTGGCTCTCGTAACGTTATTGAAAAATACCAGCCTGTCTCTGGGATCTATGGATGCCTCTATGAAATCATAGTATTCATTATTAAATAAAGCCGCATCAAAATTAACTGTGCTGCTAACCTGGTAGTTCATACCGGCTTCGGCTGACAGACTTTTTTCCGGTTTTAAAAGAAGGTTGGGCTTTACAGTAATGCCGCTGGCGGTTGTAGATGTAAATGTTTCAGCTAGTGAAGGAGCCCTGAATCCGCTTCCGAAAGAAGATCTTACTATGAGATCTTCCGATACTTTATAGTTTAATCCTGCCTTGGGTGAAAAATTGCTGAAGTTCTTTAACGATGCAATCTTACTGTAATCATATCTGAAGCCGGCGGAAACCGAGAGAGGGAAATCGAATTTTACATCTGCCTGTGTATATATTCCGATGGTTTTTGCATCATGGTTGCCGAAGATATTAGAATGTACATCGGAATATGTTCCTTCGATTCCCGAAACAAGAATAATTCTGTCTGTAAGAGATAAATTTGACTGCAGTTCTGTCCGGTACAGCCGGGCAGTTGAGCTGTTGTGCGAGGATGTTTCGTCCAGCCAATGCGTCCTGTAAAAACTGGATCTAATATTTATCAGGAGGTTATCTGCGGCTAAAAATTTATATAAAAGCCCGAGCAGCATTCTGTTTGCTTTTGTAGTCTGCCCTTGATCGGCATCGGGTGGTACAAGTGCATTTCTTGAATCCTTCCAATAAAGGAAATTTCCTGTTCTATGGTTAATTGAATTTGCAAATAATGTTATTGATGATGAGCCCGAAAATTTATACTGAGCTTTAATAAATCCAAGATACCTAGTAAAGAAGCCGCTTTGCTTATAGCTCATATCGTTTAATCGTGTCAAAGAGAGGTTGATTCCGAGATTACCGGGATGAAAGGATTGAGATAAAGTCAATCCTGTAAAAGTTCTGCTTTCAGAGGACCAATCCCACTGGCCGTAAGAGGGCTTTCCCCAAAGACCAGCCAAAGTCCGGATATAGGTCTGCGGTTCTTCAGGGATATCTTTGGTAATAATGTTAATAACTCCGCCTATTGCAGTAGAGCCGTATAGCGAGCTTGCAGCTCCTTTTATAACTTCAACTCTTTCAATTTGAGGAGTAGGGACGGCTTCCCATATTATTTCTCCCGTATCTCCGGTATAAAAAGGAATCCCGTCGATCGCTGTTAAAACCCTGGTGCCTGCCCCCCTGCTGTACCCGCTGGAGCCCCTGATGCTTATTTGATCTTCAACCATATTTACTCCGGGAGTATACCGGAGAACTTCTTTAAGGTTTATTGCATTTTTTTCAGATAATTCGGCAGAGGGGATTACATCCGCACTTACAGGAAGCTCCGAAATTTTTTGCTCATATTTCCCAGCGGTTACAACCACCTGGTCGGCTTGGATCGGTGCTGCTTCCAGAGAAACTTGAAGATCAAGATCTTTATTTTCAATCTCGATATTAATTTTTTTGCTTTTATATCCTATAATGGAGATTGTTAAAATATAATTTCCCGGCAGAATATTCTTTATTTCATAAAAACCGTTCTGATCGGTTGCAGCTCCTTGATCCAACCCTTCTAGATAAACATTCACTCCTAAAAGCGGTTTATTTTCAACATCTGTCACCCTCCCTCTTAAAGAAAAACCTTGCGAAAAAACAGCAACCGGATAAATGAATATCAATAAAAATAAATATCTCATAATTTTTTAATTTCCCCCCGGAGGCTGGGGCGGCGGATTATTGAAATCCACAATTATATTGATATTTGTCACCATAGTATTTTCAGGAATAATCAATTTACCAGGGTTTATCATATCATTACCGGAATAATATAATCCCGCAACAAACCAATCTTTCCTGTCTAAAGATAGTACGGGTTTTTTTGATTGTGCGACAGCTACATATGAATACGATCCTGCACTTATCGGTACATAAGCCGAATCGGCAGAGTTGTACTTATATATTCGTGTTCCATATGGAATTTCAAGGCTTACGTATCTTAAATTGAAGGGATTAAAATCATTAATAGAATTAAGGGGATTCTCAAAAACGACAAGGTGAGTCCGGGCTATACTATCAGGCCATTCACCAATAAAGCTAATCGTTCCGCTGAAGCCGGTTACCTCTTCGGGTGAAATCCCTTTATCGCAGCCGTTAAATAATAAAAGGAGCGAGAGTACAACAGTTAATAATGCTTTACTCATGAAAGAATTTTAAGAACCTAAATCTTGTCAGTAATCGAAATAACTTTAAGAGATTCAAATTACTTCACCTATCTTATAGGCAGTCTCGTTAATCTTTTTACATAATTGAAATAAATCTACTGTATGTTTTTTTGAAACAACAGCCGCCAATCCAATGCCCAGATTAAAAACATTTTGCATTTCATCATCGGAAATATTGCCGGTTTCCCGGATCAGCTCAAAAATCCGGGGTGTCTCCCAAGCATTCCAATCGATATTCAGCTGAAGACCTTTTGGCAGAATTCTTTTAGTATTTCCTACAATGCCTCCACCTGTGATATGTGAAAATCCCTTTATCTTAAGATTTTTCTTCAGCTGGTTTATTATTGGCAGGTAGGATTTATGAATCCGTAAAAGTTCTTCACCTAGGCTCAGCTCCATTCCTTCGATCATAGTATCAAGAGTATATTTTTCAAGGAGCACTTTTCTGGCTAAAGAATAACCGTTTGTATGAAGTCCATTTGAAGAAAAGCCAACAATGACATCTCCTTTTTTTATTCTGGTTCCATTGATAATTTCGGATTTATCGACAATCCCCGTAATAGTACCGGCCAAATCATATTCATTTTCCGCATAGATACCGGGCATTTCAGCTGTTTCACCTCCGACTAGGGAACACTCATTTTCCCTGCAAGCTTTTGAAAATCCCTCAATTATTTTTTCAGCTGTATCAGGGTTCAATTTCCCGAATGCAAGATAATCCAGGAAATAAAGCGGTTTGGCGCCGCAGACCGCGATATCATTAACGCAATGATTTACCAGATCCTGCCCAACAGTATCGTGCTTATTCATTGCTACGGCAATTTTGAGTTTGGTTCCCACACCGTCGACGCTTGAAACTAGTACAGGTTTTTTATAATCCTTCAAATTCAGCCGATAAAAAGATCCGAACAAACCAATATCCGCAAGTACATTTTTATTGAAAGTAGATCTAGCATAAGATTTTATCCTGCGGACGGTTTCATCCCCCGCATCTATATCAACTCCGGCCGATTTATAAGTATTTTTCAAAATTGCTCCTTTTTGGGAAGTATAGATAAGGATAACTGAATCTTATTTCAAAATTTAGCCAAGAAATAAGATAAAAAGAAGATTCAGGTTGCGAAAACATCCGGGTAAAAAATCTTCCGAGGCTTTCAGCTGTTCCCGTCCTCAATATTTAATCTAATATTAATTCAGTTTATAACTTCAACAAATTCTAATTTGTCTCTCAATAATGAAATCAATTTTTTTCTACTTGTAAGAAATAAAGACCTATATTTATAAATACCAACTAAATTTCTCCAATTTAACCAAATTGTATTTAAATATACATGGCTTATTATTTGTCAAAATTTTTCGGAATAATAATTAATCAAGATCGAATGTTTAAAAATTAAACAATAGGCCTTTCGTATGAAAAAATTTATACATGTTTTTATATGGCTTTTATGTTTCTGCCCCTTATTCTTTGCCCAAGAGGCTAAGATTGTTACGGAACATGTAACGCCGCATGATTTAACCAAGCCCGAATTTACTGCTGCTAATTCAGTCTCTTCGGGACTTGATATAGTTCCAAACGGAACCTACGTCTATTTATCCGCAAAAAATATTGGGGATGCAGACACCATAACCAATGCTGTTTTCACAATAACATCAAAGCCGGCTGGATCGACCGCAGCCATTGAAGTTATAAATTCAACATGGGTTCAGTTCAAACCCGATGTGAAGGGCGCTTATGAAATCTCATTAATTATAACCACCGCAAAGGGAACTGATGATGCAACAAAAACTATTTACTCGGCTAATTATGTCGGAGTAGGAAATTTCGGCGGAGTAACTACTCATTACCCTAACTGTATGACTTGCCATCAAAATACCGATAAGTTTGTGGATATCTTTAACAGATGGAAAGTATCCGGTCATGCAAATGTTTTCAATCAGCAGATTGAAACCGGCACTCACTATACTACCGAATGCATGAAATGCCATACAACAGGCTATGATCATAATGTTACTGCATCCAACGGAGGTTTTGATGACATTGCAGCACAATTAGGCTGGAGCTATACTGCACCCTCTAATTCACTTAAGTGGGATACTTTGAAAACTCAATTCCCGGGTTTAGTGAATCTTGCAACTATCGGATGCGAAAGCTGCCATGGACCCGGAAGCGAACATACCTACGGAGCTAACCCGGATAAAATTCAAATAAGTCTTGAAAACGGTGTTTGTGCTCAATGCCACGATGAACCATCAAAACATAACAAATATTCTGAATTTGAAAATTCAGCGCATATTGAATCTGTTTGGGAAACAACCGGCAGTACCAGTACAAGTGCAATGACAAATAATCTCGGCGATTGCATCCGCTGCCACGATGGAAGAGGTTACGTCAACTTCACAAAAGGTTTAACTACAGACGGCAGGACTTGGACTGAAGGGGCTAACGGTACCCATATCACTTGCGCAACATGCCATGATCCCCATGGTAATACAGAAACAGCTTCATTAAGACCAATACCTGTTGGATCAGATACATTAGCTAATGGTTATCATTATACCGAAGGCGGAGCCGGCAGAATGTGTTTGAACTGCCACAAAGCAAGATCAAATAATGTTCTTACTTTAAAAACTGCAGTTTCACAGCGCTGGGGGCCTCATCATTCAACTCAAGGCGATGTTCTTCTAGGACAGAATGCAGCAGATTTCGGCACTCCGTTCAGCAGCGGAAACCACAAATATGCTCTACAGGATGCATGCGTTACCTGTCATATGGCTCCTACAACCGATCCCGGTACTCCTGACAGAGACAAAGTTGGCGGACATTCATTCAGAATGCATAATCCTGAGACCGGCTACGATAACGTTGCTTCCTGTACAGGATGCCATGGA
>DATKLQ010000312.1:0-3082 GCA_035542335.1 Ignavibacteriaceae bacterium
TCATGAAATCAGGAACCCGCTGGGAGGGATTGAACTTCTGGCAAATCTTGCAAGGGAAAATCTTATCAGCCGTTCCTTAAATTCCGTTTACAGCTTTCCGGATCCATATAATGAGGGAAGCATTGATAACGATTTAAAGAACAAAGAATATCTTGATAAAATTTTGAAGGAAGTAAATGGATTAAAATCTCTTATTACATCTTACCTTAATTACAGCCGCCCCGTTCAGATTAAACTTGTATGGGTAAATTTGCCGAAATTGATGAATGAGGTAAAAGATATTTTCAAAAAACAGCTGAGCGAAAAAGATATAAAGCTGGTTATTGACTCAAGAGTAAATATAATCTATTTCGACGAGGATCATCTTAGGCAGATATTGATAAATCTGATTATAAACAGCATAGATTCGGTTTCTACCGGGGGCATTATAAGGATGATCTCTTTATATAAAGATAAGCAATGGGTAATTTCCGTAAGCGATAATGGCAGCGGAATAAAAGAGAAAGATTTGCTTTATATATTTGAACCTTTCTTTACCACGAAAAAGAATGGAACAGGATTAGGTTTGGCAATAAGCAGAAAATTATGCGTAGAAAATAAAGCGAAAATTGCAGTACAAAATAATCCCGACCTGGGAACAACATTCACAATTACTAAAGAAGTTATAAATGAAGTCTGATGAGATCATAGTAATTGAAGATAATGATACAATGCGCCTGGGCATTGTTGAAAGCCTTCAGAGAGAAGGCTATAAAGTGTCTGCATTTGATAATGGTATTGATGCATTGAAGAAATTCAAAATTAATCCGTATGCTGCAGCGGTTATTGATTTAAGAATGGAACCTATTAACGGCATAGAGATATTGAGGCAGATTAAAGAGTGCAATCCGAAAACAGAAGTACTGATGATTTCGGCGTATGGAACTGTTGAAGATGCTGTTAAAGCTATGCAGCTTGGTGCGGCTGATTTTCTTACAAAACCTTTTTCTCCCGATGAATTGAGAATTCGCATTAAAAAAATCTGGGAAAAACTTCAGAAGGAAAAAAGGATTGAAGACCTTATTGAGCAAAACCGTCTTCTTAATGAAGAATTACTGACTGATTATAAAGATATTATCGGTAATTCACGGGCAATAAAAAATGTTTTTTCACTTATCGAACAGGTAGCAGGAAAAGATAGTACAGTATTAATATTAGGTGAAAGCGGAACCGGAAAAGAATTAGTAGCCAGGGCAATACACCGGAAAAGTAAAAGAGCCGATAAGCCCTTCATTAAAGTTAACTGCGGTATCCTGAACGAAAATCTTCTTGAAAGTGAATTATTCGGACATGAAAGAGGTGCTTTTACAGGTGCTGTCCGGCAGAAGAAGGGAAGATTCGAGCTTGCAGACACAGGTACTCTTTTTCTTGATGAAATAGGAGATATATCTCCTGCAATGCAGATAAAACTTTTACGTGTTTTGCAGGAAGGGGAGTTTGAGCGGGTCGGCGGTGAGATTACGGTTCATACCGATGTAAGAATTATTTCTGCTACAAATAAAGATCTCCAGAAATTAGTCGCTGAAGGGAAATTCCGTGAAGATCTTTTCTACAGGTTAAGCGTTATACCTATAAGCCTCCCGAGCTTAAGAGAAAGGAAAGAAGATATTATCCAGCTTGTGGATTATTTCCTGCAAAGGCTTGCTGAAAAAAACCGCCAGCAGGTAAAGACAATTTCAAAAGAAGGAATGAAACTTTTGATTGATTACCCCTGGCCGGGAAATATAAGAGAACTGGAAAATTTAATTGAGAGATTATTTGTAATATCTGTTGAAGACGGGATTGCTCCGGACCTTATAGCAAGACATCTGGCAAGCGGTATCGCTTCTTATAACGGTTTTGAAAATCTGCCTCTTGAAGAAGCTGTTTTTGCATTTGAAAAAAATCTTATAGTTCAGGCAATGAAAAAATCTAATGGAATTAAAAACCGGGCAGCAAAGCTGCTTGGCATTAGCACGAGTGTTCTTTATTACAAATTAGAAAAATTTGGTTTGCTGTGATAATGGCGAGCAGTAGGTAAATAAATTGTTACTAAGTGCACGTCATTTTTAAAGTGACGGGTTCGTGTGTGTAACTTATGTAATGTTAGGAAAAATTATGAATTGTAATTTTATATCAACTCAAATATCAATAAAACTCTTTTTACGTGTTTTAATATTCTTTTTATTAATATCCCCGGCTATCTTTTCGCAAAGCCTTGAAAGTATGGAAAAGAATTACTATCAGCTGGAAAGTAACCTGAAGAAGGAAAAAGCAGTTCTCGATTCACTTAAATTGGTGCTGAATGAGAAGGGAAATGAGATTGATAACGAAAAAAATAAAAAGAATCCGGATAAGGATAAAATTGTAGAATTGATGTCCGCATCAATAACAATTTCTAATAAATATGATGCTCAGCAGAAAAAAGTTGCGCAGCTTCAAACAAAGTATGAATCTGCAAAGATTGAACTTGACAAAAAATATTCCCTGGTTATTGATTCACTTAAATCCCTTCAGAATTCCGGTGAGTTTAAGGGAGATATGAATAAGCTGAACTCGGATATTTTATATTATACGGAAACAAAATTAGCTGTTGGTCCAAAAATATCTTTGCTCTCATTTGACCCTTCGAAATTACTTAAAATTGATCCTAATAAATCCACGGACTCGCTTGAAAAAGCTATCTATAAAGAGTACTTACAGGATGCGTTAACTGAAGTGGACTACCATCTTAAAAATATTAATGAGCAGCAATCTGAAATTAATCAAATGCTCGCTTTGGAAAGGAAGACGGAAAAATTTCTAAAAGAAACGGAATTCCAGAAAGGTGTGAGAACGCAAACCTCAAAAAGAAATCAGGATAACTTAGGACCTTCTTCAGATTTTAATACGGGTGTATTTGGGGGTGTGGATAATCCGGAAAATGCTGCTAGAATGACAGAACAATTCAAGGGATATACCCTGCTGCTTAATCAATTAAATCTTGCAGTCTTTGAGAAGATGCCTGTTACCAATAAATTAGAATGGGACGCTGTCTCGGGACGCCTAAGTTTAAGAGAATATA
>DATKLQ010000313.1:0-16881 GCA_035542335.1 Ignavibacteriaceae bacterium
GGAAGAGGAAAAATCTCAAGCTTCATCGCGGAAAAGCGCTAAAGAGGCTGCAGAGCAGAAAGAGTAACTCTTCCTTTATAAATTGAGAAAGATAATCTATGGAAATTACTGCTTCACTTGTCAATGAGTTGAGAAAAAAAACCGGCGCAGGAATGATGGACTGCAAGAAAGCGCTCACTGAAGCCGGAGGAGACATTGAAAAAGCAATCGAGCTGCTAAGGAAAAAAGGTGCGTCCGTTGCCGCAAAAAGAGCCGAGAAAACCGCAAATGAAGGACTGATTTTAACAAAAATAATTGATAATAATAAAACCGGGATTATTGTCGAGGTAAACTGCGAAACCGACTTCGTAGCTAAAAGCGCCGACTTTGTTGAATTCGCAAATGAAGTATTAAATACAATTGCGGAAAAGAAGCCTAAGACAGTTAGCGAGCTGCTTCAATCCGATTCTTTAAATAATAAATTAAATGATATACTCGGAAAGATCGGCGAGAAAATTGAAATTTCTAGGTTTGCGTTAGATTCGCTGGAAAACGGCTGCATTATGGGTTATGTTCATCCCGGAGCAAAGCTCGGTGTGCTCGTGAAGTTCCAAAATGTAAATAATTCTGCAGAAGGATTGGCTTCAATTGGAAAAGATATCGCAATGCAGGTGGCGGCAATGAAACCGATCTGCGTTTACAGGGAAGAGGTGCCGAAGGATCTTGTCGAGAAAGAGATTGAGATCTACAAGGAGGTGGCCAGGAAAGAAGGGAAACCGGAACAGATTCTTGAAAAAATAGCCTCAGGCAAGCTGAATAAATTCTACCAGGAAAATTGCCTGTTTGAACAGGAGTTTATTAAAGATAATTCTAAAACTGTGGGAGATTTAATTAAAGAATTCAATCAGAATAATAAAACCTCGGTGAAAATTCAGGGATTCCGCAGGTATCACCTGGGAGACGAAAAGAAATAGTATCGAGTAGGGAGTATGGAGTAGTGAGATCTTTCTCTTACTCTTTCTCTTAATCGGGAATTTTAATGAGTGAATTAAAATATAAAAGAATCCTGCTTAAACTAAGCGGCGAATCCTTAATGGGGAAAAAAGGATTCGGAATCGATGCCCGCGTCCTCGATTTTTTTTCGAACGAAATTAAAAAAATTCATGATGTCGGGGTGCAGGTAGGACTTGTAATCGGCGGCGGCAATATTTACCGCGGATTGAGCGCCGGCGACCAGGGTATAGACCGTGTTACCGGCGACCAAATGGGTATGCTTGCTACTATGATTAATTCTCTTGCGCTTCAGAATGCCATCGAGCATAAAGGTATTTATTCAAGATTAATGAGCGCAATAAAAATGGAAGAAATTGCCGAACCGTATATCAGAAGAAGGGCTATAAGGCATTTGGAGAAAGGAAGAGTTGTAATATTCGGATCCGGCACGGGTCATCCCTATTTCAGCACCGATACCGCGGCCTCATTAAGGGCAGTGGAAATTCAGGCGGATGTTATTATAAAAGGAACGCGCGTCGACGGCGTCTACGATTCCGATCCTGAGAAGAATCCTGCTGCATTTAAATTCGACAATATAAGCTACTTCGACATCCTTAAAAAGAATTTAAGGATTATGGATCTCACCGCCGTAAGCCTTTGCCAGGAAAATAATCTCCCCATGGTCGTATTCAATATGGATGTGCCGGATAACCTTCTTAAGCTTGTAAATGGTGAGAACGTGGGAACCACCGTAAATAATCTGCCGGAAGCTCTTAAATAAATCTTACCGCTTAGATTTTTATTATTCATTTCTCCTGAATAAATTTAGAATGCTTTTTTTCATTATTCCTAAAAATTAAGTTTAACAGGATAGAGGCAAGTTTATGGATCAGATTCTTAAAGATGCCAAATCGAGGATGGATAAGACTCTCGAGAACCTTCGAATCGAGCTTGCTAAAATTCGTTCCGGAAAAGCAACTACGGCCCTGCTCGATGGAATCAAGGTCGATTACTACGGCAGCCTGGTTCCCATTAATCAGACAGGCAACCTGACCGTGCTGGATCCCCATGCCCTCTCTTTTACCCCATGGGATAAATCAATGCTGAATATTGTGGATAAAGCAATATTGGAAGCAAATATAGGCTTGAACCCTGTAAGCGACGGAACCAATTTGAAAATTCCCATTCCGCCTCTGAATGAGGAAAGAAGAAAAGAGCTTGTTAAGCTTGTAAAAAAATTCGGGGAAGATGCAAAGGTTGCACTGAGGAATGTCAGGCGCGATGCCAACGAACATCTTAAAAGAGAAGAAAAAGAGAAAAAGATTACGGAAGATCAATTAAAATTAGCCGAAGATAAAATCCAGAAACAAACCGACGAGCATACTAAAATTGTTGAGGATATTCTTAAACATAAAGAAAAAGAGATAATGGAAGTATAACAGGTTCTTATTTTATTCAATAGAATTATCCCCGAAAGAAAATACTATCCTCCCAAATTTAATCTCATACCGGAATTTCAAGTATAATCCTGCTTATTGTGTGCTGAATTCGTCATGCCGCTTCAGCTCTCAGTTTGATTCTTCTATCCCGGATTACCAGCATTACAAAACCTATTAAACCGGATAATATTAATCCGAAATCTTCATAGACCGAAAAATTCAATGCGGCGGTGAAACCTAGAATTGACCAGAGCAAGGGGATTATGAGAATTGCTAATGGCATTTTCTTTTCCGAAAGCAGCAGCATGCCGAATGTGAAAATGGTTGTCGGGCACGGGAGCCCAAGCGTAATAGAATACGGAAAGACCCGGCCGAAAAAATATCCTAATACCGGGTAAATTATCAGGGCATATACGATAAAAATTATCCCGGTCCTGCTGTAAATATTTTTGCCGTTCCCGAATACTAATTTATCCTGAATGAATCCGAAAATGAAAATCATCAATCCTTCCAATATAAACAGTGATCCGAATACATAAGCTGCTTTATTAATGCTTGAGAAAAAAATTATATGATAGACTATGCCTACCCAAAGCCAAAAGATTGAAATAACCAGGCTTATGATTTTCCCGCTGTATTTATTTTTGACAAATATAAGATAGACTGCTGAAAATGCAGCTAAATAAAAAATTATCTGCATAGGAAAAATTTTTTGATTGTATTCACTGAAAACACGTAAAAATTGATCTGTTGTAAAAGGAAGCTTCATATAAACCTATTTTGTAAATGAGAAATTATTTTTTAAGATTCTATCCCAAAGAATTCCTATGCCTTAGCCTCAACCTATGCCTCAGCCTTTGCTTCCCTAATTCTAACCATACCGCAGATCATGCAGCTATTCTTGTGAACGCAAATTACATTCCCGCAGCCCGGGCAGGTCCATTTTTCCTTTTCAAGCTTCGTGAATTTCCGTATACCGTATTTATTAATGCAATCCAGGTTTTCAATCATGCTCATACCGAATTTAGTGCGGTAACGGTTGTCGAGGTTTTTAATTCTTCTGCAGGGATAGTGTCTGCATTCATTGCAGAATTTTGTATTATTCTTTGCAAGCTCTTCACAATTTTTTATCGGGCAAGTAAAGCAATGATTTGCTTTGGGAAGGTCAGCCTGAACGCAGCCGAAACACCTGTTCTTTGTACGATGATAAGCCAGGCATAAAGCGCAGTTCATACCGCAGGGGGCAATCATTGTGGATTTAATGAATGCAGTTTTCAACTGTAGCCTTATTCGATTTTTATTCCAGGTAATGCATCATCCCGCTTATTTTTTCAGCCCCCGACGTATTATAGGGGAGTAAAAATGAAAACGCAAAAACATAAACTATTCGCTCTTAATTAACAATGAAATCTGCTGCACCTGACTAAAGTCAGGTGTTAATGCAGCGGCCTAACTTCTCGAGGTAAAAAAGTATTCTTAAATCCTAATTTTAAATCGTTAATTACTGATTCTTCATTTATTAACCTGCTCGCTGCTTCTTCCCCCGAATAAATAATACGGCTGGTTACTCAGCTTATTATTAAAGAAAAAAGCTGTAAGGAAAATGAACGCCGCAAATCCGAAAACAATGAGAAGCTGAACCTTGGAGGTTTTTTGAATATCTTGCTTTACTTTTACATTGCAGATTTCGCCTGGGCAATGCCGAATCTTTTTTTTATAAAACAGCGGATAAAACATACATCCCAGGCATATGCCGAAAGCAGATTCAAAAAACAGGAATACAAGGCAAATCAAACAGATTAATCCTGTTATAGGGCTGTAGGAATTTGCAAGCACCATTAAAATAAACATTACTGCGGCCAGACTTATACCGATTGACCAGGCAAACTTTTTGGGAGCGGCATCTACATATTCAGGCGCCTGGTTTCCTACAATTAACCGTCCGATTATTAATGAAGGAGAATATTTTGGATTTACAAAAACACGGATAAAAAAATCGGTGAGGAATATAATTATTACATATTTAATCCATAAGAAATCCTGTTTAAGCAGAACAATCATTATTGAGGCGAACATCATTAGGAAAAATATTCCTGCCGAAGCTCTTACTTCCCTTTCATTTAAAACAGGAATACTATACCCTTCAGCCTCTTCCCCGAATTTTATAACTTTACTCATTTTATCTCCCTTCTTTACGCTGTGAACATAAAACGTAAAACGTAAAAACGAAAAGACGATGATCGGTAAACGGTGAACAGTAAACCGTTAAAGGTAGCTTCGTCTCCCCTTTAAACGTTTCCCGTTTAAGGGTTCCCGTTAATGTTTCATGTTTCCCGTTTATGGTAACCGGCTGTCGCTTGTTATTAAAAATTACTCATCTAAATTTAATTTATCCAGTGTGAATAAAGAAAATATTCTCCCAAAAAAATTGATGGAAGGCAGATAATAGTTTATGATAGGCTCTAATTCCTTGTGCTAGCTTTTTTTAGGCAGTGAAACAATAAATGAGGTCCCGGAATTTTTTTTACTCTGCACTTCAATCGTACCATTATGCCTGTTGATAAATTCTTTGCAGATCAAAAGACCGAGGCCGATTCCTTTTTCCTGGTTTGTTCCCTCCTTTGAAATATTTTCATTTTTCTTAAATAGTTTGTCTAATTCATTCTGTTCCATTCCTATCCCGCTGTCTTCAATTATAAAGATCGCCATTCCGTCCGCACTAAAATTTTTTATGGATATCTTACCGCCGGATTTTGTAAACTTAATTGCATTCGATATTAAATTTCTTGCGACGGTTTCAATCATCATTTTATCCGCCATAATATACATCTCGTTTATTGCTTCGCTTAATCCTATATTTTTTTTGGCTGCTGTCAGCTTCAGATATTCAACCTGCTTGCGCAGAAGGGAACCTAAGTTTAATGTTTCCGGAGTATATTTAATACGCCCTGTATTTACACCCGACCAAATTAAAAGCTCCTTTAATAAGTCCGTTACATTTCTTACCAATTCATCGATTACATCTACCGATTCTTTTCTCTCTTCCTCCGAATAATCATTATAATTCTCCTTGAGAAGAGATGCATAGCCGTTGAGGGCATTAATCGGGCTCAATAGATCATGAGAAATAATAGAGTACATCCTGTCTTTATTATGATTCAATTCCTGGAGCTCATTGTTCAGCTTGATTAGTTTTATGGTCCTTTCCTCGATTTCTCTGAAAAGCTTTTCGCGCTCTATGGCATGCCTTAAAACCCTGTAGATAAAATCGCCCTCATAAGATCCTTTGTAGACATAATCCTGTGCGCCGTTCCGGATGGATTCCAAAGTAAGATTGCTGTCATTCATACCTGAAAGTATGATGATTGGTATATTCCCGGAAGCTTGTTTAATTTTGTGAAATGTCTCTATCCCGCGGCTGTCCGGAAGATTCAGATCCGCGACAATGATATCGAACGATTTTTGGGACAAAGACTTAATTCCGGATTTTACATCGGAGGAGTGAATGATGTCGAATTCTTCGTTGTAATTATTAGTTAAGCTTTCGGCAAACAGCCGTGCATCGTGTATGCTGTCCTCGATAAGAAGCACTTCAATCTTTTTCTCCAAAGCTAGTTCCAATCCAACCTGCATAGTTAAATCCGTGTAAAATATTTTGAAATTCAGCAGGATAATTCTCAAAAGAAATCAAATAAAAAAGGGGAAAAGAATTTCCACTTGATACAGATTATAAAAATCCTTTGGAAAGAGTCTTTTTTGTCTCATTTTAGGTCATAAAATTATACCCCAAATTCTTTTCACTTTTTTTTTACCTTCACTTCTTCCAAAATACTAAGCTACGGTAATGAGATTCAGTCTTCAAATAAAGTATCATAAATGAGATTCGGAATTCGAAAAACATATCATATTTATTTTCTCTTATTTTTCCTTCTCGTGATTGCAATCAGCCTTGCCGGCTTGTACTATTACAATTTTGTTCTCGATAAAAAAAAGCAGGAGGTCTATTCAAACCTTTCAGATTTGGCAAATCTGAAAGTGAAGGAAATCGTTAAATGGCGGAATGAACGCCTTGGGGAGGCAAAATTTATCCAATCGAATGTTCAATTCATAAAACTATTGCATGAATTTATTAAATATCCCCAATCAGTTTCCAAAAAAGATATTATCGAATGGTTAAGTCCGATAAAGGTGAATCATGAATATGTCAATATCTCAATTATATCGGATGCAGGTAAAGTCTATTCTTTATTTCAAGAAACCGATAGCTTAAGCAGCCGCGACAAATTATATTATCACTCATGTATCGAACAGAATGAAATAATGTTAGGGGGATTTGAAAAAGCCCCGGTTACCGACAAGGTCATGCTTGGCAACTATATCCCTTTATTCCTTCCCGGGAGCGGTGTTTTTGGTGTTATGCAAATGAGGATTGATCCCAGAAAAAATCTGTATCCTTTGGTTGAATTAACATCCACTGCAAGCAAAACTGCGGAATTTTTTTTAGTCCGTCAGGATGGAGACAGTGTAACCTTCTTAAATGATATAAAAACTAAAAAAATTTCAGCGGTATCATTTAAACTTCCATTGTCAATGGATAACCTCCCGGCAGCAATGGTAATAAAAGGAAAGAGAGGCATATATGAAGGAGTTGATTTTGATGGTACGAAAGTTTTAGCGGATCTGAATAAGATTCCCGGTTCGGATTGGTTTATTGTTTCTAAAATAAATTTAGATGAAGTTTATGAGCCTGTAAAGGAGCAGGCTTTGTACATTATTGCCGGTGTGCTAACGCTTATTTTGCTCAGCGGTGCAATAGTATTCATTGCCTGGAAAAATGAGAAAATAAAATCAATCAATTGGCGCCTGAAGGTTGAGAAAGAGAGAAAAGATCTTTTTAAGAATATAAGCGAAGGATATGCATACTGCAGGATGATCTTTGAAGAAGACCGCCCGGTTGATTTTGTTTATCTTGAAGTTAATGATGCTTTTCGTGAGCTGCTCGGGGGGCCTGATGATATAGTCGGGAAAAGAGTATCTGAAATTAACCCGGATATTGCCAAAACGAATCCCGAGATTTTTGAAATATACGGGAGAGTAGCCTTAACAGGGATCCCTGAAAAATTCGAGTCCTTCCGGCCTAACAGAAATAAATGGTTCCTAGTATCCGTTTACAGCCCCCACAAAGGTTATTTTGTTTATGTTTTCAATGACATAACCGAACAAAAAAATTCAATCATCGAGCTGCAGAAATTGTCCAGTGCAGTCGAGCAGAGCCCTGCAAGCGTTGTAATTACCGATCTAAACGGAAGAATAGAATATGTAAACCCCAGGTTTACGGAAGTTACCGGCTATACTCTCCTGGAAGCTTTAGGCAAAAATCCCAGCATTTTAAGATCGGGTAAGACCCCGAGTTATGTATTTAAAAAATTATGGGAAACGATTACTAAAGGGAAGGAATGGAGAGGTGAATTATGCAATAGGAAGAAAAACGGCGAATTGTATTGGGAACTGGTTTCAATTTCGCCGATTAAAAATGAATCCGGGGTAATTACTCATTACGTTGCCGTAAAGGAAGACATTACAAAACGGAAACAGATTGAGCGGGAGCTGGAGCTGAGCGAGGAAAGATTCCGCAAGATGTTTGAAAACCATAAAGCCGTGATGTTAATCGTCGATCCGGTCTCGGGCGACATTGTGGATGCGAATCCTTCCGCAGTCAATTTTTACGGGTATACCCATAAGGCTTTATGCTCGATGAAAATTCAGGAAATAAATCAGCTCCCGCCTGAAGAAGTAGATCAGGAAATGCAGAAAACTGTCGATGTGGGAAGAGGCTATTTTATATTTCCTCATAGGCTGGCCGACGGGACAATCCGTGCTGTTGAAGTTTATTCTTCACGATTTGAAATTAATAAAAGACATCTTCTTTTTTCGATAATTCATGATATAACCGAACGTAAGCGGATAGAAAAAGAGCTGAATGAATCTTTAAACCTGTATGAAACTCTTTCTTCTACTATTCCGTTCGGGATGCAGATTGTTGATAAATCGGGAAACATATTGTATGCAAATGAAATTTTGAAATCTGTTTCGGCAGATGTCTATGGGAGCAGGTGCTGGCAAATTTATAAGGATGACAAAAAACAATGCCGCAATTGTCCTCTCCATAAATCCAGCCCTACCGGAACAACAACCATGGTTGAAGTCGAAGGAGTTTTGGGGGGCAAGATTTTCCAGATTTATCATACGGAAATAATTTATAAAGGGGAGCCGGCTCTGCTAGAGATCTTTCAGGATGTTACTCAGCGTAGAAAAACGGAAATTGAGCTGGCTGTTAAGGCAACGGAAATTGAAGCGTCATTCAGCAATATTGCCGATGCCATCCTGGTCTACGATAATAACGGCAAAATTATAAGAACTAACAAGGCTGCCGATCATATGTTAAGATATTTTCAAAGCGATCATGAATTAACTTTGATCGAAAGGACATCAAAGTATGTTAAATCCTGGACCGAAGATAACCGTGAGCTTACGCCTGAGGAAATGCCTGCATACAGGGCTGCGGTACATGCCGAAACCGTTAAAGGAATGGTTCTTAAAATCCAGGGGCGGGGAGATCCTTACTGGGTAATACTCAGCGCTGTCCCCTTATTTGTGAATGGCAAACATATAGGCGGTATAGTTTCAATGTCTGATATAACACCGGTGAAAAAAGCCGAACAAGCTATAATTGCAAGCGAGGAACGTTTCTCAAAGGCTTTCAGCCGTAATCCCAATGCACTTGTAATCAGCCATGTGGATGACGGTACTATAATAGAAGTCAATGAAACTTTCCTTCAGCTCTTTGGATTTTCAAGAGAGGAAGCTTTAGGGAAAACTTCGAGAGAATTAAACATGTTTGCTGATCCGGAAGACAGGGATAAAGCTATTGCTTTATTACAGAAGAACGGATTTGTAAAGGATTTTGAAATAAATATTAAACTTAAATCAGGCAAGGAACGAATTGCCCTTCTCTCGGCTGAGACTCTCCAGATAAAGGGGGTTAAATCATTTTTAACAATAATCCAGGATATTACTAAGCGCAGAGAAATGGAAAGAGAATTGATAATCAGCGAACAAAAATACAAAGATCTTATTGAAACCCAGCGTGAACTGATTGTCAGGGTCGATACTGAAGGGCGTTTCACATTTGTAAATGAAGCATACTGCCGGAAATTTGGTATTAAAAAAGAAGAGCTAATCGGTAAAAAATCCTTCAAACCTCTCATTTACGAGGAAGATCTTGGACTGACACTCGAAAAGATGAAAGAGCTTGAACATCCTCCGTATTCGGCTAAAATGGAGCAGCGCGCTTATACTGTGGATGGGCTGAGGTGGATAGAATGGGAAGATACAGCTATTGTAGATGAGAACGGAAAGATTGTCGAGATCCAGGGAGTAGGAAGAGATATTCATGAGAGGAAACAGGCGGAAGAAGCTTTGCGTGAAAGCGAACTCAGACTTATGGAAGCTCAGCAGCTGACGCATATCGGCAGCTCTGAGCTTGATTTTAATTCACGCAGGATACACTGGTCACGGGAGGTTTTTAATATTTATGAAAGAGATCCTGAACTTGGAGAACCTTCATATGATGAAGCGATTGAATACACACACCCAGATGATAAAAAATATTTAATAATCGAAATGCAGAAAGGAAGCAAAGCTAATGTTCCTTTTGAATTCGAATACCGCATAATAGTAAAAGGGAAAGTAAAATATTTATACTATATCGGGAAACCTGTATTTGATGCCTCCGGAAAATTAATTAAAAGGACGGGGGCAATAATTGATATTACCGAAAGGAAGCTCTCGCAGATTAATCTTGAAAAGCTTTTAGAGGATTTAAAGAGATCAAATAAGGAGCTTGAGCTATTTGCATATACCGCTTCACACGATCTGCAGGAGCCGATTAGGATGATTAAAAGCTACGCCCAGCTTCTTGAAATGAAAAGTACGGCAAATCTTTCCGGGAATTCAAAAGAATACCTGAGCTTTATTTCGGAAGGCGCCTCAAGAATGCAGCAGCTCGTTAACGATCTGCTGAAATATTCCAGGGTTACTACTACAAAGAAGAATTTTGAACCTGTGGACTGTAGCCTGGTGCTTAAGGACGTTTTAAATGATCTCAAATTTACAATCCAAGAGGAGGATGCTTCGGTAGAGTTCGGCGAACTGCCGGTTGTAAAGGGAGACAGAACGCAGCTAAGGCAGGTATTCCAAAACCTAATTCAGAATGCCGTAAAGTTTAAAAGCGATAAAAAGCCGGTCATCAAAATAAAAAGTGAAAGAAAAGACGGGAAATGGGTCTTCTCGGTTTCCGATAACGGCATCGGGATAGACCCCGATTTTCATGAGAGAATTTTTACTATATTTCAACGGCTCCACAGCCGCGAAAAATATCCAGGTACGGGCATCGGGCTGGCTGTCTGTAAAAGAATTATCGAGAGGCACGGCGGGCAGATATCTGTCCGGTCCGAATTAAATAAAGGCACAACATTTTATTTTACTATACCTGCGTAAATGAATAATTCGGGAATTCCAACGATACTGTTGGTTGAAGACAACCGGGCAGATATTGAATTGTTAAAAGAGTCGCTTTCCTTCCTGAAACTAGAAGTGAATTTATACGTAATTACCAACGGGTGGATGGTAAGAGATTTTCTCCGGGGAAACGGAATCTATGCCGGTATTAAAAAACCCGATTTGATAATACTTGATATAAACCTGCCCGGCAAAAACGGCTTTGAAATTCTTGAAGAGCTGCGGAAAGACAATCCACAGCAGGATTTACCTGTAGTTATCCTAACTTCTTCGCGCCAGGAAGAGGATATAATCCTGGCTCTCAAGCTTCACGCAAACGCCGTGATGTTTAAGCCTTCCGACTTCCATGAATTTATTTCATTAATTAAATCGATTGCAGATGAGTTCCTTAAGAGCGCAAAGTGAGGCTCGATTCTGCTTCCTTAATCCTATCTAATTACCGGACTTAATTCGGTTTTTTTGTGATAATTGGCATTAAGTAATTCTCGTATGCTCTTCTTATTAATATTTGTTTTGTGATTATTACATTAAAATGCGGTTACTTTGTACGCTTATTTTGCTTTGCGGGTCATTTAAGCTTTAATCTTGTCATTAATCAATATGAAAATTAAGAACATTCCTAAACTTAAACGCAGGTAAAATTTATCTGCTTTGATCTTACAAATGATGCTTTACGTTCGCGCCGGTTTCCCATCTACGGTTCCCGGCGCTTTTTTTAATCCTAATTTAATTTCGGTGCGACGGGCCGTAATTTTCCAGTAATATGCTTATGGACCTTTTTAACTCTTCAGCGCTGAACGGGAATGATCGGAATATACATTTCCTTTGAATCGGATTATTTTTATAATTCTCCGGCGGAGCCGTGGTGAAAAAAATAACCGGGAAATTAAATTCGTCACAGATTTTGTCCGCCTCCGGGAAAAGATCTTCAGCTCCATCCAATTTCAAATCAATTAAAATGAGAACGGGATTCATTAATCGTACTATATCCAGCCTGTATCTTTCATTATCTATACACAGGCACTTGTAACCCAGGCTTTCGCAGATTTTTTTTACATCCATCGCAATTACAGCATCGTCTTCTATTATTATAATGTCGTTTCCCTGCATCATACCATCCTCTTGCCTGCTGCGGCTCTTAAATATTATTGCCGGTTTTCTTTTAAGTTCTTTAGGAGATACTGCTTCCCCAGTTCGGTGATATTTATATTAACCATTGCCGCTATTCTTCCATCTTCATCATAAACAGGTTTGGCGGTAATTAAGGATTCTTTAAGAAGAAGGATCAAATGGTTTCTGAACAGAGTTTCGCTGCAGTTCCGTGGACGCAATGCTGATGAATAAAGACATGGTCTCTTATCTATCCTGGCTAGTATTTTCTCAATTAAATCGGGCTCGATTCTCATCCTAACTTCATCATAATCAGAAAGGAATATAAAATATTTTTGGTTTAATTTCGAGGAAAAAATCAGAAAATGCTAAATGGAAATGAAAAAAGGAAAATTGTAAACCTATCCTAAACTTGCCGCCTTTGGCGGGCTTAGCTTTCAGCAGGTTTCAGGATGGAAAATGTCCGGCTCAAAGAACAAACTACAATTCGGAAAATGAAAAATGGAAAATGCCGGCTTCCAATATACGCCCGAACAACCTACAAATAACACATGCTCATCCAGTATCCAGCATCTAGTATCAAGTATCTAGTATCCAGCATCTAGTATCAAGTATCTAGTATCTAGTATCCAGCATCCGTTTTCCGGAACCCGGCATTTCCGTTATTATTTGAAGAAAAAGTCTATTTGCTTTCAAATTAAACTTTTCTCCCAAAATACTCGAAAATATATATAGGACTATTTTTGCAGTATTTTGATTCTAATTGCCGGGTACAAATGATTTATATTTAGAAATTTCAGTAATTGTGTAAAATTTGAACGGGATCCCTAATAATGCCTGAAAATATCAGTAAACCGATCAAGAGTGCACCCCTTGTCCTTTTCCTTGATGGCGATAAGGAGGTCCTTTCCTATATGAAAAGGATCCTCTTAATCGAGAGATATAAGCAGGTTTATTTCAGTTCTCCAAAAGAAGCTCTAAAATTTCTTGAATCTACCCAGGTCAATGTAATAATCTCGGCTATAAAAATGCCTGAAATGCCGGGGGAAGAATTCCTGATAAAAGCAGGTCAGGCAGCGCCCGGTGCCGTAAAATTAATATTTACAGGCTTTAAGGAAAAAGCTGCAGTGCTTGATATGCTTGCAAAGGGATACGCTCATTATTATTTGCTGAAACCCTGGGATGACGATGATTTAAGAAATACACTCAATAAATTCTGCAGCGTCAATGCCGATATTGGTAAGGAGAAGCTGCAAAAATATCTCAACGCTTTCGGCAGGCTTCCGGCTCCCAAACAAACCAGCTGGAACCTGAGCAGAATGCTAGATGATGAAAATATTAATTTAAACAAGATTAAAGAAGAGATTGAATTTAATCCCTTTCTAGCGGCAAAAATAATGCAGATAGCAAATTCAGTCAGCTACGGAGTAAAAAGGGAAATTATTTCAATCCGCAATGCGGTTATCCTGATAGGATTAAGGCAGTTAAAAGCGCTGGTTGTCTCTTTCGAGCTTCTAAATGCTTTTTCAAATAATATTGATAAACGGTTTGAGCAGACTGTGAATCAATTCTGGCAGGCATCCCTTAAGAAAGCAGTACTAGCCAAAAGAATTGCAGAAAGATGGGGACAAAAAGTTGATCAAGATCTTATATTTATTTCCGCACTGCTCTCGAATATCGGGTACCTCGTTTGGCTTTATACAGTGCCCGAAGATTTCGAAAAATTCCAAAAGCTCTCTAGAGAGAAAAAGATGTCGCTTGCCGAAGCAGAGCAGAATTTATTTTTCTTTGAGCATACTAAGCTGGGAGCCGTACTATTAAAATTATGGAATATACCCTCAAAGATAATTGATGCTGTTGAAAATCATCATGCATTAGAAGCAAAGAACGATACAATTAAAATAATTCAGATTGCGGATTATCTTGACGGATCAGACCAGGAATTTCCGCATGATGCCTCTATAGATCAAACGGCTCAGAAATTCCGTGAACTGCTGAAAGCAGAATAGAATTCCGCCTATTCAATTTTTCTTCTGACAGTATTACTCAGTGCCGCTGGCTGCCCAAAAGTCTGTTCTACATTATGCTTAAGGGTTTTCAGCATCTTACGCATCATCGGGAAGTCTCCGAATTCATTTAAGAAAAGAGAGAAAAGTGCTTCAGCAGGGAAATTCCATCTGTACAAAATCCGGATCCGTGTAGTTAACCGTGTGCCGAACTCAGCTGGAGTTAATACCCATGACCAGGTGCTGTCGGGCTTTTTCCAAAGAAGACTTTTGAACGGATCAATCTCGGCAACTTTGAATGCAGTAGTGTCATTAACCTTAGAGTACATAGGAATCCAATCCCCGACTTTTAAGTTTTGAAATTCCGGTATTATCCGGTCTGTGCTCGGATGTCCGAAATTATCAAGCAGGTCGTTGGAATAATAGCCGGCTTTTCCGAAACCAATCTGGAGCAGCCAGGGCCAAACCTTTGAGGGCGGGGCATTTATTGAGACTGAACGGGTAACAATGTACTGGCATCCTGAGATGAGATTATCGCCCGGCATTGACGCAGCTGCTTCTTCGTCGGTCGAACCCCAGCGGCGGTGCCAGGGGCGCAGCAATGGAGTAATTATAAACAAAGGCAATATTAAAATTACATCAAGGATTTCGCGCATTAATTGAATGAGGGAGGGACTTTTTCCCCATGCATGAACCACAATATTCTCTTTACTCACTGAACATCTCAAAATTGTAATATTTATTTATTCTCTTATTTTATACTTTTCAAATTTCATTTCGTTTATCTGTATAATCTTTTGCCTAATAAATGATGATATCTATAAAGGAGATGAAATTAGTTGAAATTAATTTTATCGATTTTAGAATCAAATTATAAGAAATGAAAAGCGGATTAATTTTAGCAGGCTGATTAGGTCTGTTCGCCCTGCTGAATAACAACATTTCTGGCAAGTGTCTTAAATCGTTCCCCGTTCTTCTGAACTACCGTGATAGTTATATGTCCCGTCTTGCTGGTCTTGATATCTCTTATTATGCCGGATTTACCTGCGTGAGTTCCGCCGACGACCTTGCAGTAATCGCCGTCTTTCGGTTTTATTTGGCTAGTTTCCTTCATATTCTGTCGCCCTTTGAAATTGATCATTGAAAAATTAGGAATTAAAAAAAATTAAAATCTTATATTATTCATTGCTGCCTTTTTGATTTACCCTCGACATAGGTAGTGTAGTTCTCGCCATCTTGTGACATTTCAAACTTAACATTCATTAAATCAGTTTGGATTTTTGAGTAAGTCAATCTAAATACCGGGGAATTCGGAACTTTGTCACTGGTAAATATAATATCATCTTTAGGAAATGTGATTGAATAATTTATTACATGTCCTTCGTTATCAAAATAAATTGCCTTTTCCGGATTCCCGGAGTAATTAAGATAAATAATCATCAAGTCATTATGTACTATTAAAGGTTTATCCTTTGCAGCCGGATATTCCGAATGACTGTTTCTAATCATTATTTTATTTTCCAAATCAAATTTAAAAGAAAAATATCCTTCGCCTTCTCCGGGTTTACCGCTTCCTTCACCTTTCCAGGTGCCGATTAGAAAATGCAGTTTTCCCCAATCGCTATTTTTTTGTGCATAAATATTAATTGCCGTAAACAAAATCATTAAAGCAATTATATTTGATCTCATTATTGCTCCTTAAAAATTTTTATACCGGATAATTTATAAAAATCCTCCGTTATCCGTCATCCAGTATCTTAGTCTATATCCAAAAAAACCCTCAGCGGGAATTGTTGAAGTCTCGCCCCTTTCAACCATTTAAAGGTAAGGGAGAATCTTTTAAACACAGCCTGACGAAAAAAAATAATTTCCATATAATTTGTGAATATTTACTAAATTTTTTTCTGTTTAAAAATTTCATCAAAGATTATTTATAGGAAGGATTAAAATTACCTGCCTCAGCCTCAGCCTTAACCGTGATTAATTTGAAATCTTAAAACATCTCCAACTGATCTTTCATATTAAACAAAGAAGCGATAAGCTTTACTCTCTTTTCATTCAAATGATATTTCTTGCAGCTTATTTTAAAAAGGCTATGCACAGCCTCTGCAAACTCCCCCTTACCGCTCATTCTTTCTCCCCATTCCGAGGAATTAAGTTTCCCTTCTCTTATTTCCTTAATCCTGCTTATTATTTTGCTTTCTTTTCCGGGGTATTCCTTTTTCAGCCAGTCAATTAACAAATCTTTAACAGAATAAGGGAGACGCAGCATTGCATGCCCGGCAAATACTGCTCCTCTTGCAGCCGACTGCTTTAATATTTCGGGGATCTCTTCATCCGTTAATCCCGGGATTACCGGTGCAATGTTTACACCCGCCGGAATTTTATTCTTAGATAAAGTTTCTATTATTTCCAACCTTTTTTCCGGAGAAGCTGTCCGGGGTTCCATTCTTCTTGCTAAATCCCTGTCTAAGGTGGTAATGGATAAGCAGACCGACACGAGGCTCATCTCTGCCATTTCTTTCAGTATATCAATATCCCTAAGGACTAAAACATTTTTAGTAATCAAGCTTACAGGGTTTCTATATTTTAAGCAGACCTGCAGAGCACCTCTGGTAAGCTTCAGTTTTTTTTCGGCCGGCTGGTAGCAGTCGGTGTTCCCTGAAAACATAATTATATCCGGCGTGTAGCTTTTTTTCTTCAGTTCCGCTTCAAGAAGCTTCGGGGCATCCTTTTTAACCATTATCTTGGTTTCAAAATCCAGACCGGAAGAA